>JBKECH010000146.1:0-14620 GCA_047974415.1 Bacteroidales bacterium
AACATAGCTTGCTGATAAACTCTTTGTAGATGTTGACATCTCAAAGCATATGAAAAATGCCTTTCTAAGCCCGAACTTGTTCTTATGGAACAAGGTATTTGCGGTTGCACTTTCTGTATGACTACACTTGTTGCATGTCCTCGAATGATTTGCCCTTACCTGAGCTGCATTATGACCGCATTTTACACAAGTATACCCATTTGACCATTTAATATGAGCCAAATATTCTGCACAACTAGCATCATTTGGAAAATGTTCAGTAAATTCAATAATATCTCGACCTTCAAATAATTTCATAATCATCTTATTTTCAATTGGTACAAAGACAATAAAATACATGTAACTAAATGACTACCTCTAAAGTTTTTTAATATATTTTGGGGTGGCAGAACATGCTTATAGTATACAACTAAACTCCTAAACCAAAGAGACGCGCAACAAAGCAGAGCAAATGCATAATTATGCGTCAAATATCTTCCGACAAGGGAAAGATATATGTGCTTGCATTTTTTTTGCTTAGGGGCAGGTGGGTTTAGTGACTGTGCATCAGCGCCTTCATGAGCACATGCACCTCGGACATCGCCACATAGTGCTTGGTGTATGCTTGGGCATAGGTGTGCATATGTGTGTGCCAAAACACTTGCGAATGTGTTTGCAAGTGCGGATATAAAACTAAAAGACTTAAATTTGCCGTTTTTTGGCTTATGGGTGGGTGGGTTTAGGTTGTGTGTGTGTGTGTGTGTGTGTGTGTGTGTGTGTGTGTTAGTAAAATAATTTACACACGCAAGAAAATTGTGAATATTTATGTTTTCTCCATTTATATTGCTATTTGCCATGCATAAATAAGCAAGCCTTGCCGCGGAGGCAAAGAACACACAATAAAACAATATGAGCAAAAACAAAATCATAAACAAAAATATTCCCAAAATACTATAATTCAATTACTTATACATAAGTCAGTGCCAAAATCAGAAGCTTCTTTCTAATCATAACAAAATGTTGTCCTTCTAAATATAAAAAATAGATCCGAAGAGACAAGCAATAAAAAAAAGCGATAATCAATGTGCAAATACCTAACTACATAAACTTCAAATCAGCACATCCCAAATCAGCACAAAATCCCTAAATCCACAATTTCAACTATATTTTCGGCACAAATGTAATAACTATTTTATAAAATACAAATTTTTTTCATAAAAAAAGCAGGACAGACATCTCTGTCTATCCTACTTAGTGATTGTCCATAAAATTGGGAATATGAGTCAGAAAGTTAAGCGCCGAGCCTTAAGAGCTGCAAATCAAGAACTTGCGTTAGCAGATTCTAATTCGCAAGGTCAGCATAGCGCTTATGTTAATCTTTCTTCTATACGGACTCTCTACTTAGATTCTGTCTATAAAGTCCAATATCTGCGTTATGCTCACTTTGCGAATTAGTCATTTACACAAGTAAACTCCCAATTCACAAAGTTTCACAAGCCTTGATATTTAACTTTCTAGCTCAGACTCTACTTATGGTATTCTTACATCTTTAATCCAATTCTTTAATTCTGAGCTTTCTAAACTCTACGTGCGAGCCGTGCGACAAGAATCCTATATGACCAGATGTTCTTTTTAGTCCGGGGTGGTCTTTATGGTCAAGGGTTCCATTTTTGGATGCTTCTTTAATATTTCCTTCCAAAATTGTAGTTCCATTTAGGACAATCTTTATATTGTCGCCGTCGAGATATACCTCTTCGGAGTTCCACTCGCCCACGGGTTTAAGGAAGCCACGCATAGCAGCGATGGTTCCATACACAGAGCCGTGATACTGGTATTCTGCAAGCTTGGAATATATCGATGCAGTGTTGTCTAGAATCTGTAGTTCCATACCCACGTAAGCAGCATCGCCTTTGGCAGGCATCCTTACGCCAAGTCCATTGTTGGCTCCAGGAGTAAGTTTGAAATCAAATTTAAGTACAAAGTTATCGTATTCTTTGGTGGTGAATAAGTTACCACTAGCAATGTCTGGATAATAAACTAATCTGCCTTCCGACTCTACCTTGTGAGCAGTGGTGTTGCCCTGCCAGCCGTCGAGATTTACCCCATTGAACAGCGGTTTAAATCCCTCTGCAGCTTCTTCGTCCGACACCTTATACTCCACGTTGCTAAGGTCGTTCACATATATATTTCTAAACTTGGTGAAAGTTTGATGCGCTTGCAATTCGATGGCTTCTCTTGGGAAAATCGGTAGTTTTCTGTCCCAGTAGTTTTCTAGAACGACATTGTCCACCACAAGCACTCCGTTTATCTTCACTGTAACCTTGTCGCCTATCATCTTGATATAAAAATTATTCCACTGCTCAACGGGGTTGTCGGCTTTGAGCATAGGTGTGCTCTTATGTTTTTGATTGTTGTATAATCCTCCCGAGCCCACTTGTGCGCCAACCTCCACACGCGCGGGATCCCAGATCTGCACTTGTGGCGAGCCTCTGAGGTATATGCCACTGTCGCCGTCTGCCGAAATCCACCAGTCTACCCACATCTCAAAATCGCCATACATTTTTTTGGTGCAAAGATTGTCCCAAGCTCCGTTTTCAAAAACTATGCAATTGTCTTGCACACTCCAGAAGTTAAGCATTTTCTCGTCGGCCTTTTGCTGTTTTTCGCTCAGCTCTTCGGGAGTCATCTTGCTGCGTTTAATTGGATTCTCCAATAATCCTTTCCATCCACTTAGGTCTTTTCCATTGAAGATAGACACATAGCCACCGTCTTTTATATTGTCGATATACTTCTGGATATTGATTTTATGATAGTTGCTGTCTTCCCCAGCAATTTTATCTTTGGCTTTTTCCAGTATTTCTTTCACTCCTTCGCCATAAACGCCGTCCGAATCGTCGCTAGGGAGTGCTGCTGTCATAATAGCGTTTGCGGCTACACTTGCAACGGAGCTGTCGTCTAGCAGTCTACCAAGGAATATCACATTGGGATAAGTACGCGTACTTCCCAAGAGTTTTATTACAGCCTTCTTGTCGTCAGCAGAAGAACACAAGGGGTAAATATCCTGCGCTAGTAAGAGTTTTTGCTCTGGTGTCACGCTTCCACTTCTTGCAATTTTTACATACTGATTGAATGCTTTGTTTTTGTCATTAGCGCTACCATTTTTGCATATATCCAGAAGCTTATATACTACTTCTTGTCCTTTCCAGCTCAGAATGGCATCGAAAGCAGCAGCCTTGTCAGTAGCATTGCCGTTCTTATACACACTGTCTACATATCCTAGCGCTTCTGCTCCACCTAGCGATGCAACAACAGGGAGTATCAGCTGCTTGTTTTTTGATCCTAGGTCGGCGTATTTTGTCAAATCAGAAGTTTTGTTGCTTCCGTCTTGTTGCTCATTCGTTACTTTGACGATGGCGTTTTGCACTGCTTTTATATTATTGTCCGATGCGTCAGCAAGAACAGACAATAGTTCGTTTTTTTTGCATGGTGAGGATACATTCGACAATGCCGAATATGCTGCATTTCTCACGTTTTCGTCCTTGCTACGAGTCTCCGATTTCACCAAGTCAAAATAATCGCTTGCCGACTTACTACCAAATAGGTTAAGGGCGATGACTTTCTTGTCGTTGCTTAGCGAGTGGTATTTGTTATAAAGCTGCTTGAGGTTTCTCTTGTCTGAAGTTATTTCCAGAGCATCTTTCACAGCACTTTGTGTTTTTTCGTCAGTGCTTTTGTAAAACAAATCTACTAAGTCGGTGTTTGCGCTACCACCGTCAATCAGCGCTAAGGACTTTATAGCGGCTTGTTTAACATCGGCGTTCGGGTTATTAAATTCACTTCTGATATATGCGCTGGCACTTGGGCACTTCAATCTGCTTAGCATGTACAGTATCTCGGATTTCCTTTCATTGTCCGAGGATTTAGCTTTGTCGATCCACTGCTTAACGGCACCTACATCTTTTATATCTTCTGCAATTTCTAGCACTCCTCCTCTGAATTTTTTATCGTCAGAATCGAAAGCATCGAGTAGTTTTGGCATTGCCAAATAGCCATAGTTGTCTGCAAGTATACTTAATGCCTGTAGTTTGAAATTTTGATTTTCGTCTTTTGTACATTTCTTAAGCACCTCATATATTATAGCATTGGCTTGTGTATCATTGCCTGATTTTGCACTTCTGTCGGCAAGGGCAAGATACGAAGACACCGCGCCAGTAGGTTCAGGCATATATTTAGCTTTTGCCACCTGATTTTGCAAAGCCTTCACTGCATCAGCCGAAGCAGTCTGAGATAGAGCTTTGTTTATAAGGCTTTTAGTCTGAGCTTCTGTTGTAGTATTCAGCTTATTAATAAGTGCTGATGTCGAGTTCTTAGCTCCCAATTCGTATAGAGCATTGACAAGGTCTACATCGTTGCCCACTCCGTTTTCCAATGCGCTGACAAGAGCTTTTTCGCTCTTTGCCGAGTTGATGGCAACAAGAGCCATCGCCGCATCTGCACATAAGTATTTATTATCCAGCTTCTTTGCTATTAGGTCTACTTCATTGTCGCCAGCAATAAACTTCAGCTGCTGAAGCAAGAAAGCGTCAACTTCGTCTCCTTTGGATGGGAAACTTGCGTATGCCTTTGCAATCCAAGCTCTGTCTGCTTCATGTCCGTCTTGACTTACATACAATGCCAAAGAGCCAAGAGCCATTCGCACTTCTGTGTCCGTGCTACTTTTAGACGCAGGCTCTAACATGTTGAGCAGTTTGTTTACACCTTCTTCTTTTGTCTCTATGACATAAGCCAGTTGGGTATTAAGCTCGTCTAGGTTCTTTGTCTGCATTTTTGCCAGAGCATCGGCAATTTTAGTGTCGACAGTTCGTCTGTCTTGTCCATTCACAAATCCAGATTGGATTAACAGCATGGACATTAAAAATATTGATATTAATTTTCTCATTTTAATTTCTGTTTTATATTTAGTGTCTGTCTATAATGTATGGAGTATGAGCTATAAAGTTAAATATCAAGGCTTGCGAGAGTTTGTGAATTGGGAGTTTACTTGTGTAAATGACCAATTCGCAAAGAGAGCATAACGCAGATATTGGACTTTATAGACGGACTCTATTTAGATATTCCAAGGTCCTCTCATGGGCTGTTTCAGTAGTCTATTTGCGCCGTCATCGTTTATAAATTCCTGTTTTACAGGGTCGAACTCAAGGCTTCTGCCTAGTCGCAGTGCAATAAGCCCCATATTTACTATGGTGCACGAGCGATGGCCATTTTCCTCGTTTAGTGCAAATTTCTCTCTTGTTCGTACTGATTCGGAGAATGTTGCAATCTGGGGCTCTGGGTCTGGCAAGGAGTTTACTAGTCCTTGAATATTTGGAATTGTACTTTTGAAGCCTTTAAATATTTTCCCGTTTGGTCCTTCAATATAGGCAGCGTCTTTATCTTTGTTCTCTCCGTCGAGAATAATTTGACATCCATCGGCATAAGTAAATGTTATTCTTCGCCAAGTTCCTACGGCGTCATAATTTTGTTGTGGTGCGTCGACTTCGACTTTTACAGGCGAGGTATTGTCCTTGCCCAACATGTACTGCACTGGGTCAAGATAGTGTTGCCCCATATCGCCAAGTCCGCCACCGTCGTAGTCCCAATAGCCTCTAAATGTGGAGTGTACACGGTGTTCATTATAAGGTTTGTAAGGAGCTGGCCCCAACCACATATCGTAGTCTAATGTATCTGGTACAGTCTGTGGGGCGAGTTTATTTTTACCCACCCAGAAAAATTTCCAGTTGTAACCTGTTACTCCACTAACGGTAAATTTCAAAGGCCATCCCAGCACTCCGCTGTCAACAACTTTCTTTAGTGGTTTAACGCTAGTTCCCAATCCGTAGAAGCTGTCTTTAAATCTAAACCACGTGTTAAGTCTGAACATTCGTCCGTTTTCTTTTACGGCTTTCATCACCTGCAAGCCTTCGTAGATGGTGCGGGTCATTGGTTTCTCGCACCAGATATCCTTGCCTGCTTTGGCTGCTGCTACCGCCATTATGCCGTGCCAATGAGGTGGGGTTGCAATATGCACTATATCAATATTTTTTTGCAACAACAACTCTCGAAAATCGTGGTAAATTTTAACATCGTCATTAAGCATTTTCTTTGCAATGTCAATATGTTTTTTCTCCACATCACAGATAGCAACTACACGAGTATCCTCGTATGGTATGTGATTCCTCCCCATGCCACCAACACCTATAATTGCTTTGGTTAGTTGGTCGCTTGGCGCTGTGTAACCCCTGCCCAATACATGCCTGGGCACAATGTAGAAGCCTGCCGAAATCAAACCGGCTTTCTTCAAAAAATCTCTCCTGTTGTTATTTCTCATAATTTGTCATATTATATAATATATTTCTCTAATACAATTCAATTTCAAACAAGAGCGTAAATATACAAATATTTTGTTAATCATTAAAATGATATTAGCTCTATTTATCATTTTTACCTAATCAGACACTATTTAGTGTCTGTCTATAAAGTCCAATCTCTGCGTTATGCTCTCTTTGCTACGTGCTCCAATCTCTTCAAAACAAACGTTTCGCTGACTTTTGTTTCGCTCATCAGCATTCACGCTTAACTATTGATTTACAAACACTTACCCTAAAGCACATTTAACATCAACTCCCATTAGGGCAAGGCTGAACATAAAGTTTATTTGTTTATTAAATTATTTTCCTTTAGTTTCGCCTCTTAAATTGTTTGTCCGTTTGCGTAAAACGAAACATTAGAGTCAGTTCTCACACAGGAGAATGATTAACCCAGCAAAAGCTTAGAAGCTATAGGCTGTAAGCCTAACTACACACAGGAAGATGATTAAAAAATCAGCAAAAGCTATATACGGTAGGCTATATGCCTAAGGCTCATGACTTACAGCTTATTGCATAATTATAAATACATGAAACATATAAACAGACGCTCTTTTATAAAAGGCTCTTCGCTCGTGGGGATGACTAGTATTGTATCGGCAGGTGCTGCCGCCAATGTATTAGCTGGAAGCTCGCAAGCCAAACAAAACACAAACAATT
Organism: Bacteroidales bacterium; assembly: GCA_047974415.1. GTDB lineage: Bacteria > Bacteroidota > Bacteroidia > Bacteroidales > Prolixibacteraceae > JBKEAJ01. The sequence continues at coordinate 7,044 of JBKECH010000146.1, forward strand.
TAGAAAACTCTATCGCAGGGAAGTTCACCTACAACAAGAAAGGGAAGTTTAAGATTGTACAATTTACTGATACTCACTACGTATCTGGCAATCCTAAGTCCGAAAGAGCGCTTAAAAATATAAATTATATACTGGACTCCGAGAAGCCCGACTTAGTAATTCACACTGGCGATGCAATTTTTGGAAGACCAGCCAAAGCCTCCATGCTTGAAGTAATGAAACCCATGTCTAAGCGTAAAATTCCGTTTGCAATAACTTTTGGAAATCATGATGACGAGTTTGGCAAATCTCGTAGCGAATTGTACGACATCATCAAGGGTATCCCCCATAACACCATGGGTACAAATCCTGAGATAACAGGAATGGGCAATAGCATTCTAACAATTTCGGCAAAAGACACAGACAAGCCCGAACATGTTCTGTATCTGTTCGATTCAAACGCCTACTCCACCATCAAGGGAGTAAAAGGATACGGACATATTCATCACGATCAGATTGATTGGTACAGGCAAAATAGCCAGTCGTTTGCTACAAACAATGAGGGCAAGCCTGTGCCAGCATTAGCATTTTTCCATATTCCCATACCTGAGTACGCAGACGCAGCTACTAATGGTGGCTCTCTATTAATTGGAACAAGGGGAGAGAGGGTTTGTTGCCCTGCTGTCAACTCGGGACTATTTGTGTCGATGAAAGAAATGGGAGATATACAAGGCGTATTTGTTGGACATGACCACAATAGCGATTTTGCTGTTTACTGGAATAAGATACTTCTCTGCTATGGTCGTTTCAGCGGTTGCGATACGGTATACAACAACCTAAAACCCAACGGTGCAAGGGTGATAGAGCTAAGCGAAGGCAAAGAAGGCTTCGACTCATGGATACATTTATACGACGATCGTGATGTAATACACAAGCTACAATTCCCCGAGGATTTCAAATGGAAGAAATAATTGGAATTGATGGCGAATGGTGAATAGTTAATTGTCAATGGTGAATTGAAAACGCTTAAACTTTAAACCTTCAACAATTCAACCCTCAACTAACAAGCAATAATGTCACCCCTTCGGGGCTAAGAATCTCGTTATGTGAATATTACCCCACGAGCTATGCGCCTCGGGACTATAATAATGCCATCCCTTCGGGATTGAAAGACAAATGATTAAATGAAACTTCCATGCAGTAAGCTATAGGCTGTAGGCCTAACTACACACAGCGGATGATTATGAACCTTAAACTCTAAACAAACAATGTCTCCCCTTGGGGGATTGAATATGTTTGAGAGAAAAAGTAAAATCCAACTTATGCTTATAGTGGCAGGCTTTCGTCATCGTAGAGCGTAGTGGATAAATACCTTTCTCCTGTGTCAGGAAGAATTGCGACTATATACTTGCCCTTATTCTCGGCTCTACGTGCTAGTTGCCTAGCAACATATAGAGCAGCCCCCGATGATATACCAAGCAGAAGCCCTTCGGTTCTGGCGAGTTCTCTACTTGTCATTATAGCATTATTATTGCTCACCGACACAACTTCGTCAACAAAATTGGCAAGATAATTCTTAGGTACAAAACCCGCTCCAATGCCCTGGATTTTATGAGGTCCTGGACTGCCTCCTCCAATCACTGGCGAGCCTTCTGGCTCCACAGCAACAATCGTCACATCTTTTTTCCTAGATTTCAAGGCCCTGCCTATGCCTGAAATTGTTCCACCCGTGCCAACGCCAGCGAGCACAATATCCACCTGCCCATCAGTGTCATCCCATATCTCCATAGCAGTAGTTTCACTGTGTATCTTTGGATTTGCAGGATTTTCAAACTGCTGCAAAACAAGGGAGTTTGGAATTTCTTTGCTCAAGCCCTTAGCTTTGTCTATTGCCCCCTTCATTCCTTGTGCTCCAGGAGTAAGAATTAGTGTAGCACCCAAGGCTTTCAGCAAATTTCGTCTCTCAATACTCATCGTATCTGGCATTGTCAACATCAGCCGATACCCTTTCGATGCCGCTACCCATGCAAGACCTATCCCAGTGTTGCCACTAGTCGGTTCTATGATAGTTCCTCCCGACAATAACTTCCCATTCTTTTCGGCATCGGCAATCATCGCAAGTGCAATTCTATCCTTCACACTTCCACCCGGATTAAAATACTCTAGCTTAGCAAGCAAGGTCGCTTCCACTGAATGTTTTCTACTGTAATTTCTAACTTCCAATAGTGGGGTTCTACCGACTAATTCGGTTAGACTTTGCGCAATTTTTTTCATAATGATTCAACTTCTGCAAGTAAGTTAACTTGCTGATTAAAAGCGAAAAAACGTAGCATGTGGTTTTGCGAACCTCCTGGGAATCAGTATATTTATGCTATCAAACTAAGGCAAAAGAACATGCTACAACACAAAGGTACGACAATACTTTCAGAAATAAAAGACTTCTTCATCTCAAGTGAAAAGGTAATGCATACTCTATCTATTGAACTCAGATGCATTGGGTCGCCGTAACAGGTGAGTTAATGCATGTTCTGGGATAATATCAAAATCCTAAGCTAAGAAAGTTGCATTTGCAAGTTGGACTCAAGTTTTGTATATTCACATAAATATGAAAATAAAGATTTTTACATACAGCCTACTCATAGTGAGTTTTTGTCTTGCACAGAGAAGATTGTGGAGGAAAATACACCTTCGAATGTGTTCAAGGTGTTTTGGAGAGTGATAGACGAACGCTATGTATATTCTGATAGAGTGCGACGAAAACAGTAAAGGTAGCTTTCCCTATATTGTCATTGAATCCCCGTCGTATAAGTTAGAATACCAGATGTTGTTTTCACACTACAACATGAGCAATGTCAGCGAGCTACCTTCAGTTACATCAGCACAACTGCCAGACTCTGTGCTATGTATTTGGATAAGTAGTTTATGGACAGACTATAAATAATGTCGCCCCCTCGGGGCTAAGAACCACTGGACGCCGTGTTTTCCCTCGGGCTTATCGCCCGGAGCTACAACAGTTTCGCCCTTTCAGGGCTTTGCGAAAGTTGAGTCTCTTATCTAAACGACATTGAATACAGGATTTGTATTTCATCGCAAAAGATGATTTCTTAGGAACAGACCACGAAAGAACTACCAATGGAACTCATCCCAATGATTTAGGCTTCGACAGAATAATTGCGATCATCCAGCCTCAACTAATGAAAATTTTGAAGACATATTAATGATAAACAAATAACATGATGAGATTAAAGTATGCTCTATTGATGCTGACAGCGTCAGTTGTTATAACTTGTTCGGGCGGAAAACCAACACCCTTAAAAGTGGGCTATAGTGTGTCAATGGGAAGCAAAAAGCAACTTGAGTATTCCTTATTTTCGTTGGGAGCTAGATGTCAATGCAAATCGTTTGTGGCAAGTGTACGGAGATAAAAAAGTTAGAAGCTATATAGGAGCAGGAGTAGGAGTGGTCGGCAATATTATTTACCCTAAAAATTATATGGGAAGACCAGGCGTACTGAGCAATGGTAGTTGGGGATTCAGCCTGAGGCTCATAAACAAGACGAAGTGGAAATTGAACAAAATCAGCATCCAAAACTATTTTCAGCGCCCTATTATAAAAGGTGGGTATTTCCTTTCATATCAAACATTTCCCTTTTTCTTCACTAAAAACTATCATGTCTCTTATGCTCCCAATACTCTTGCATGGTTTGGAGACTATATATACCTAAACAATCAGCTCAGAATAATTATACCCTATGAGAACATCTATTTCACTGCTTCATATCTATTTCTTTATCAACAATCTACTGCACATCAAACCAAGGAACGCTACCTGCAGCATGCTTTTTAAGTGGGGATTAATTTCTGATTTATACAACTAATACTCACCGTGTCTGAAAAGCTAATTATCAGTCCCATTTCCTCTATTTGTTTAGTATAAATACTTTCATCTTGGGGTATATATTCAATCTCTGCATTGCCAAAGCCCTCGGCCCTGCTTGCCTTCGCTATATTGTCGATTGTCCCTTTATAAACGGTCTCACTCGCAATAATAATATTCTTGCTTGCGGAAGTATATTGTACAAGCACTTCGTTGGGCTTAAGAGTATTATAAGCATGTATATTCGGACTATATCGCTGATGTTTTTCGAGCAAGGTAAAACATAAAAGCAAAACAAGGACTGAAAGGGCAGAGAATAAATGTACTTTCTTATAATGATAAACATAAAGTAGGAATAATATTATAATTAGGTAGAGAACAAGCATTTGCCATAAAGAGACAGTAGTTATTATTGTCGAGAAGGGCAAATTATTCAGGCTCTCCAGAACCTTCAGACAGCCTGTTGTAGATACATTAAGGAGCCAAACAAAAAAGTGAGAGATGAGAGGCAAAAAGGAGCTTCCCAAAGATAATAGTGTCAAAATAAGGGCAATAAAAGCATAAGGAATGACGACAAAATTTGCGATGGGAAATAGGGTGGGGAACTGTTTAAAAATAAATAGAGACAAAGGCGCAACAGCAATTTGAGCGGCAAAGGAAACGCACAGTAAGCTCCATGCCCAATCCAGAATTTTGTTACGAACCCTGAGCAGAGCGTGTAGTTTCGGATAAATTATTAAAATCCCAGATACCGCAAGAAAAGAAAGCTGGAAACCCAATTCAAAGATTATATGTGGATTGAAAACAGTTAGTATCAAGGCAGTTGCAAATATAGTATTGAAGATTAGCATATTCCTATTCAGCACTTTGCCGATTATAAATATTGTGAGCATTAGCGTTGCCCTCAGAACAGATGGCGCCAGTCCGGTGATAAAAGCAAAGACCCACATTGCCACAATAATAATGAATGGGCGTATACGTCGAGCAAAGGAATTCAGCAACATCAGCTTGGTAAGCATTGAAATGATAATAAAGACTATACCAACATGCAAGCCCGATACAGCAAGAACATGCATAGAACCAGTATTTGCAAATACTGCTTGGGTATCTTTTTCCAGATAATCTCTATATCCCAAAGTAAGAGCTGAAACTATAGACAGGTTAGTCTCCTCAAGACCTGCACGTCTAAGAAAAGAGATCATATGCATACGGCATATTTCTGCTTGTCTTTTCAGAGAATAGTTTTTGATTTTGAGTATTTTGAACTTGTCTGATGGAATATAAGTACTATACATTACACCTCGACGTTTCATGTACTCTTTATAGTTGAACTCGTACTTGTTGTTTAAGTACCCAAACTTGCTCAGCTTTGTTGTGAAGAGTATTTGAGTTCCTGGTTCCAATTTTCTAGTAAGGCTGTCCTTTCCCAAATAAGCTATTATTTTAGAACTATGACAAGGGGCAGTGACAGAGGCAATTGTCATTTCTAGCATCTGACTTTTTGGTTTATCTTCGGGGTATTTATCAATGGTTCCAACATACGTCTGAACACTGTCTGTCTGCAATTTACAATCCCGTTTACAGAGATTGATATAGGTCATGCCCGAAACGCACACGAAGAAATACAGAACAGATTCGAAAGCTGTTTCTTTGCTATATCTCACTAAGTACAAAACAAGTAGTGTTACAATACTTCCCCCCACAAGCATAAAAATTGTATTTTGAGGGATATTTAGAAATTCGCCTATACATATACCTAAAATCCAGAAGCAAAGTGTTTTTGCCAATAAAAATCGATCTATTATGCTGTTAATTAAGGACATTAAGCGACATTACATTGTTATAAAAAAAAGAACTCCCCTACTTCCGCAAGCTTTTTCACTTAACTGTTGATAAGTTGTTGAAAATAAGCCCTGCAAAAATTTGCAGGGCTCGAGATTTTTTACCTATTTAGGTGCATGTTTAAAAAACTCGATTCAAAAGTAACACCTTTTGGTGGAATAAGCCTAATTCACGGGCAAGTCTCTTCAAGTAAAGTGGCTCAATTTATTGACAGAGAGCTTGGTAGTCGCGGCACGCATGCAGAGTATAAATATTCGGACATTATACTATCGCGGTTGTACACTTGTTTTTGTGGTGGCGATGCGACAGAAGATGTGAATCAGATCAGAAAAAATACGCTCAATCATCTACAGTCCATTGCTATTCCTTCGGCAGACACTATTCTCAGAGGAGATTGTGAATTATCAACTTCATGCGAATTGCAGAAAACTAGAAGCGGAACCGAGAATAAGATAAACATCAATGACAAGATGAACCGCTTCTTAGTTGCTTCGGCTGTGTTCTTCAATCAAATCTCAGTGCAAGACAATGATTTAACTTATGACCTTGACCATCAGTTTATTGCATGCGAAAAGTACGATGCTACTTACAGCTATAAAAAGGCTAAAGGATACTTTCCAGCAGTGGCAAGTGTCAATTATATTCCTACATATATTGAAGGACGTAACGGCAATTGTAGTGTAAAATCTGGTCAGCTCGACACACACAAAAGAGCATTGAAAACCTTGAGTTCTAATGGCATCACCCTGGCTAAGCCCCGAATGGACAGTGGCTCTTATGTAACTATTCAGCCAAAACTAATGCTGATTTTCAGCCAACTACACGATATTAATGGTAATAACATAGCGAAAACGAATGTTTTCCGATAAATTCAATTACTCTATGTTTTGTAATGCCCTGAATACCAGCGCTAAACAACTCGGCGATTCGCTGAATAGCTACCTACTGTCTTTAGGAGCTTGCTCATACTTAGATAGACGTTTACGCAAGTAACGAATTTCGCTTTGTTGCTCCTCGATATTACGATTGAGTTTACATATGAGTGTGTATTAAGCATCATTATTTTGACGCAATATCTGCAACTCCTTAATAAGAGCTTTTAAACTACTTGCTATATCGTTTATTTGTCCCTTCACGGATGTAAAAATACAATGATAGTGCAAGTATCGTATATCTTTTTTTCAACTCCTTTTGTGGAAAACTAAATGGATACGCACAGACTGGTCTGGAAATATATGCTATGCTCAGTTTTTAAGAATAACTTTTTGGCTGAATAGTTACGTTAATGTAAGGTTAGATATTACTGTGAAATGAGAGAAGGATTGAAAAGAGATATACACATCAATATTTACTGATCGATCTCCGAAGATAAGTTATTAATAGTCCTGTCACCCCTGAAGTAACAACCCTATCACCCTGAACTCGTTTCAGAGTTTTTCTTAATAAATATTATTTCATATCTTTGTAAGGCAATCTAACAATTAGAACTTGTCATGCTAAAAGATAGATATATAAATCCGCTTACCGACTATGGCTTCAAGAAGCTATTTGGCACAGAGGTGAACAAGGATCTGCTATTTGATTTTCTGAACCAAATACTACCAGTACATCTTCGTGTCAAGGATTTGAGCTACTTGCAGAATGAACGGATGCCAAGCGCAGAGGTTGACAGGAAGGCCTTTTTTGATATATATTGTGAAAGCGAGTCGGGCGAGAAATTCATTGTAGAAATGCAGAAAGCAAAGCAGAATTTCATTAAAGACAGGAGTGTTTTCTATATGACATTCCCCATACAGGAGCAAGCCAAGAAAGGTGATTGGAACTTCGAGTTGTCGGCAGTTTATGCAATTGGCATTTTAGATTTTATTTTCGATGATTCG
>JBKECH010000145.1:0-7025 GCA_047974415.1 Bacteroidales bacterium
GAATGATATGCTATAGAGGTTTCATGCATCTCCAGAGTCTTCACGGCTAACGTATGAGCGACGCATGGTATTGTATTTCTCTCCGCTCACTCCATGGAAACACAAATGCAGGCGATCTAGTAAGTCAAGGAAACTCAAAGCTCTATCTTTATTGTACGAGTTCATATATGTGTCGCTGAAAGTTTCGTAGAATAGGTAGAAGTCCACCTGTATATCGCAGTTCTGAATGAGCAGACCAATGTCGCTACACTCATTGGTGTTAAACGCTATAAATACGGCAGGGGTTGGGAATGGTAGTTCTTCGGTAAGGTATGACACTTGTTCGTGCCATAGGTCGATCCATTCCACTTCGGGTATTTGTTCTTTGATGCGTTCTGCGAGTTCTTTATATAGTATTGTCCAATGTGCCATGATGCGATTGTTTAAATGGTGCTTAAATGCTATTCTTCTTTAAATGAAATTTGCGAATCATTGAAGTTAGGTTCTATTTGTTTGCGGACTGTTTCGCCAAACCAATGGTCAAAGTTGTTCATTAAGGTTTTACTTTCTCCAATGAATTTTCTTTGAGGTATCTTTATCTTCGAGCCAACTTTTTTCATCGCCATGTATTTAAAGTAGAGTGCTTTTTTGTTCTTGGTTTTGCCATAGCCTTTAATAGCTTTTCCATCATCATCCGTTTTTCCTTTCGAAGCAATGCGAATAAACTTAGCCCAAAAGAGCTTTTTCATTTGCTCGGTTACAACAATATAACCTCCTTGGTTATGTATCTGTGCATACTCTTGTTCGGAGCCAACTACTACACGTCTTCTATTTTGTTTTTGCTTGCGTATAGACCTCATTAGCGTCCCCTTGTTGTGTAACGTTCGTTTACTGCTATTTGCTTGCCACTTTTGGAAGGAACTATCTGTAAAGCCGTCTTTGGTAAATCCATCTCTAAAGAATTTGACAGACTCCGTTGCTGCATAGCGAGAGGCATTGCTAATTAGCAACTCGCCTATCTTTTTAAAGTTCGGTATTTGATTCTTTACCATAATTGTTGTATCTTTGTCGGTGAGAGCGGATCCGTTCCAATCTCGGACTACTAGGTAAGGCTTCGGTCTTACCTTTTTATTTATATACAAAGTGGTCAAAAAAGTTTTTGCTGTTTATATTAGTCCTGCTAACAGTCGTTACTTTGCTTCCATTGATAATTATTACTTGCTTTATCTTAGAGTTCATTTTGCTTTTGTTAGACAAATCTCCTCTTAATTTATTGGCTACTATCTCACATAAATTATCTTGAGGAGCATCGGTTAAGTCTAGGACTACTGTATGGCATTCTTGCCTGTTTGCAGCATTGACATTGTTTTTAATGAACTTCCTAATATCATTAGACTCTCCAATGGTAAACGTTTTTAAATCTGCAGTAATGTTAGCCTTTCCTATTCCGAGCTCGGGGTTTTTACTAGAAGTTTTATTCCCATTATTGACATGAGAGAGTACATATATATCTGTCTTATTTTCCTTAGCTATTTTTCTTGCAGCCTCAATATTCCTTCAGATTCCACATCGCTATGGACACCCTTGCTCTTGGCTAGGCGATTCCCACTATTAGGGCTCGCTAGGGACTTACACCCATGAGATTACGCCCATGCTGGGCGTACAAAAAGGTCGGACCTAGCTAAAATAAGAGCTAAGTCCGACCTTGATATTATATATTATTCTAAACTAGATTCCAAAATACGTATCAGTCTATACTACGATATTCTGATGCGTAATTTGAGTATGTATTAACATAGTATATGCATTAGCTCACCTGCTACAGCGTTCCAATGTATATTTTGAATTTAATTCCAGCCTGTATTTTGAGGAAGAAGTCCTGGATTTAGGCTTAATTGGTCTGTGGGTAACGGACTCAAATACAACTTGTCATCCCATACCCTAGAGGAGTTATTGTAAACTTTCAGTAGCTTTTTATCACGCCCATCCCAATCAGTAAACTCATAAAATGAACGATTGCTAAATTGGTCAGTACCTCCAAACAAACTCTTATAACGCTCAATAACATCATCATTGACAACGAGTCCCAACATTGTCTTTGGATTCTCGATTAAAACACCTGCATTCCAACGACAGATATCATCCCAGCGAAAACCTTCAAAAGCTAGTTCAATTCGGCGTTCCCTTCTAATTTCATACAGCAATGGAGATATATCATAGCCATACCTCGGCTTTCCGCCAACTATGGCAAGTGGGTCTTTAACTGGACTAATAGATAAACGCCCCATCTCGAACACTCCTTCTTCATCAAGTCTTGCTCGCAACTTATTTATAGACAGATCTATATCAGCTTGGGAGATTATCCCCAGTTCTGCCTTTGCTTCGGCATAAATCAGCAACACCTCAGCATATCGAAAAACATACCAGTCATAACTTGTCTTCTTAGCTTCGTTTTGCAGAGGCTCTGGGTTACGGAATTTTGAAGCCATATAACCCGTTGGACACTTATCTACAGCAACGGGAGTCAATTTATTGGATATCAAATACGAGCCATTTAATAGATAAGGTAAATTCTTATTATCAACCATATTCCTTAGACGAGGATCTCTATTGGTCATTTCCAACTGCAACGAATCATCCCCTCTGTAAAGTGGGCTCAATGCAATTGGAAGCCCATCAATACAAACAAAAGACTCAATAAAATCCTTACTAATGCCCCATCCTGCTTCGTTTGATTCCCTCGACAAGCCATGCATCAACTTATCTTTTACATATATTCTAGGGAGTACGCACTCCTGATTACCAACAAGGTCTTCTTCAATAAATTGCTGACGATAAAATAATGGATAATTTTCAAACATAGAAGGAGCGTTCCCTTTCACAATAGCATAGCTTCCGTCGTCCATAATTTGTTTTGATGCATTAACAGCTTTGTCTAAATAGGACTCCCACCCACTTATATTCCGATACTTCATCCAAGTACCTTCATACAAACAAACACGAGCCAAGAGCTGAAGTGCGGCGAACTTATGAAGCCGTCCTTTTTCAACACCTTGAGGGAGTTTTAAGTTCTGGGTAGCAAATTCCAGGTCTTCTATTATTTTATCCACAACAAACTTTCGAGGATTACGGGTTCCAAATAGAAGTTCATCGTCTGTTGTAGTAAGGTCCTTGTCTAGCCAAGGAACATCTCCAAAGGTTTTAACCTTATTAAAATATTCGTAAGCTCTAAAAAAACGAATTTCTCCAACATAGTGGGCAATCTCCTGCTCATCGCCTTCTACTGTCTGATAATGAGTCAAAAAATAATTAGCGTTGCGAATCTTAGTCCAATCTCCCCTTGCCCAACCTCCTCCAGTACTCGGAACGGAGATATTATTAAACAAACGATTATTAGGAGAATTTGTAACACTATTATCGCTAGTATTATCAAGGCCTGCGCCTGGAGAAGAGAGAGAGGTGTAGAAATTGTTGGCATAGAGCTTCAGATCGTCAGTTTTTTTCCAAAAATTAAGATCTGTAATAGAATCTTCTGGGACAGTATCTGTTACATCGCAAGCCCCTAGACATAACATACTTCCTAAAAGTATTGTTATAAATTTATATAGTCTCATGTGTTCAATTTTTAAAAAGTAATATTTAGTCCAAAGGAATAAGACTTTGGAACTGGATAACCCAACAAGTTTGTGTTTTCAGGGTCATATAAGCTGGACAATTTAGTTATGGTAAAGATATTTTGCCCAGTAAAATAGAGACGCACCTTATCAACAGAGCGTCCATTGATCCATCTTTTTGGCAAAGTATAACCTATTGTCAGTTGCTTTAATCTTAGATAGGAAGCATCCTGAAGATAAAGTGTCGAGACCTGCCTATTGCCGTGCCCACCATTGATATATGGACGAGGGAGTCTTGCATCTTTATTATCTTCTGTCCAGTAATCCAACGTTTCTCTCATAGGGACATGCCACTGATTTTCGATTCCAAAGAATCGTCCATCTCCAGTCCACAAGTCGCGCTTACCGACACCCTGAAAAAACAAACTCAAATCAAGACCCTTCCATGAAGAGTTCATCTGCATTCCATACTGATATCGGGGTGTTGAGTTACCAATAATCATCTTATCACCATGATCCGACAAAGTGTTACTTCCCCAAGAGATCTCATTATCTCCATTTTGATTAGTATATTTCACATCTCCAGGGTTCCATTGTCCGCTATAAAATTTAGATTGATCCGAATGTTTTGCAATTTCTTCCTCTGATTGGAATAAGCCACTAGCCTCGTAGCCCCAGATTTCATTAAGTTTCTGTCCAACATAACGACTACCTAGGTCTCCGTTAGGGTTTTCGAACTTCGTAATTTCCGACTGATAATCAGCTATATTGAACGAGACGCCATAAGAAAAATCTTTAATCTGGTCTTTCCAGCCTATTGTAAATTCCCAGCCATAAGTCTTCATGTTAGCGGCATTTTCTCTAGGAACCCCAGTGCCTAATATCGCTGGTAGTGGCTTGCCTGACACTAACATTCCAATTGTATTACGTCGGTAAATGTCTATTGTTGCCAATAGTTTATTTTCCAAGAATCCTAAATCGGCACCAACGTTCCACTGATTTACTCTTTCCCATGTAAAAGACGGACTTACTAACCCTCCTGGCGATACGCTAACGGGCAAATCATCTCCAAGAATATAAGAAGTCGATGTGTTAACTCCATAGTCAGAGATATAAGGGAAATCACCACTCACCACTTGATTCCCCAAAGAACCATACGAAGCCCTTAGCTTTGCATTACTAAATACGTGTTTAATGCTACTCCAAAACCCTTCCTCCGATAATCGCCAAGCCGCTGAGACAGAAGGAAAGAAAGCAGCACGGTCTCCTTTGGGAAACTTTGAAGAGACATCGTATCGCCCATTTACCTCAACTAGATACTTCTCAGCATAGTTGTAGTTAAACCTAAAAAATGTACCTTGCACCGCCCAACTAGAGGAGTTCCCATTCACATAATCTTCTCCTGTTGCTAGATTTATGGACGGAAGATCATTATCAATAAGGTTTTCTCGTTTAGAATAGAACCATTTCGATTTTTTGGTCTCTTGGTTGTATCCCACAAGAACTTTAAAATTATGATTTTTCACTGATTTGTTGTAATCTGCATAAACATTCAAAGCTTTGTAATAATCATTGCTATTTTCTAGTGCCACAGAATTAGGATTTACCCATGGGTAGATGTTATATTTGCCTGGCTCTGCCCAATATTCATTAAATAGCCTTGAAGTCCGTTCCTTATTCCATGAGTAAGGATTAAAAGTGTAATCAACATTTACCTTCACATCCTTTAGTGGGCGTATTTCAACGGCTCCTGTCAGCCAGAGATCATTTACTTTTCGTTGGTCGTACCCCCCTTCTGCTCCAACCGCAAAAGGGTTGGTATATGAACCTTGTCCAGACCAATTGCCATCAGGGTGTTTCACTGGCATTAATGGTCTTAAATCATTCTTCAATTGCCCTCCATACTCCGTAAGGCCAGACCAGCCGTTGCTACCTCCTGAAGGATGATCCTCAAGGGAATAAGTATACTTAGCCCTCCCCGAAACAGTCATCCATTTTAAAGCATCTACATTTACATTCATGTTTATGTTATGCCGCTGATACGTGTCTTCGTACGATTCTAAGAAACCATCCTGATCCATATACCCATAAGACATAAAGTATTGTGTTTTTTCTGTTCCCCCAGAAAGACTTGCATTAACTTGCTTTAAAAGTCCATTTTTATATAGCTCGTCTGTCCAATCTGTGTTGCCTGCATAATTATATTTCCCATCCGTGTCAATTGCTGGATCATAGTAAACAGGAGAATTATTTGTAGGGTCATTATAATATTTCAAGGCATGATCCATCAGTCTCTGGTCAAAGTAGTTACTACCACCGGCATTTATACTAGCTGTATTCATATAGGTGATGTACTCCCAACTATCGGCATATTTAGGAAGATTGGTAGCCGAAGTCACTGTATATGAACTAGAAACATTTGCTTTAGGAGTCTGCTCCCTTTTTCCTTTTTTTGTTGTTATCAAGACCACTCCATAGGCAGCTCTTGCTCCGTAAATGGCAGCAGATGCCGCATCCTTCAAAACAGAAACGCTTTCTACATCATCTGGATTAATAAGATTTGGATCTTGCACAACACCGTCAACCAATACTAAAGGGCCCCCTCCATTCAAAGAGGTCGTTCCTCTAATATTAAACGAAGCTCCTTGCCCTGGAGCATAGCTTTGAGAAACCTGAAGATTGGGAATTGTACCTTGCAAGCCCTGCCCCAAGTTTGTTATTGGTCTATCCTCCAGCACATCGCTAGTAACAGAACTCACTGCCCCCGACAGATTTACCTTCTTCTGTGTTCCATAACCCACAACCACCACCTCATCAACCCCGATTGCATCGGGTTTCATAGTAATGTCAATAACACTTTGAGTTCCCACCGTCACTTCCTGCGTTTTCATTCCCATAAAGGAAATTTGCAGGACTACTCCCTCTGGGACTGTTAGCGAGTAGTTGCCGTCGGCATCTGTAATAGTACCTTTGACTGTCCCTTTTTGCACTACCGAAGCTCCTGCAACGCCAAGCCCCTGGTCGTCAATAACCTTCCCAGTTATTGCTCTTTGCGCGTATGCGCTACTGAGTAGCACAAAACACATAACTAAAATCAGAGTAAATTTTCTCATAGACTTTTGTTTTTAAATAATTAGAAATATCAGATACGCACATGATTGACAAGACGTTATACACATCAAGACAAAACGTAACAATTCCTGCTTTGCAAGACTGCAAAGCATAATATTTTTTACATTTCAATTTTTGAGAACTTGTAAATCTAAACTCTTTTTGAAAAAAGGAGTCCTTATCGCTTAGGCAAGAAGAAAGAGAGTCCTTGCGAGGGGGGGGGTAAGATACTGCAAGTCAACACATTGCATAGACAGACAAATGCATTCACTACGCATCACAGCTCCAGAATACAGGTCCGTAGAAATAAAGCAAGATAAA
>JBKECH010000043.1:0-5658 GCA_047974415.1 Bacteroidales bacterium
TATTCAGAGATGTACACTGGTTTTGTGGTGGACGCGCTCCACTCCCGAATATGCGGATTCTGACGCATCGAGCAAGAAAGCACCCCCAATACGCAGGGGGGGGGTAAGACTCTACAAATCACCATATTACACAAAAAGAAGGTAGATACACTATGCCCCACAGTCCTAAAATGCAGGTCAGTAGAAATAACGTAAGATAAAAGAGAGCAAGCACGACGTATAGTTAACGATGTATTAAACACCGAAGTCAGTCTGCTCAATTTCAACTTACATAAGTAAAATTGGTCAAAAACAATATTTAAATTACTGAATAACAAAATACTATATAATTAAATTCGTATTTTCATCACACTGAAGCGTGTCTTTCAGTTCGCAAGTTAAGCAATATTTTATTAATACGCAAAAGACAATGCATTTACATTTCAAAACATATTGGCAGACTCATCAAATATAGTACAGATATAATATCAAGAATCTGAACTATAAAGTTAAATATCAAAGCTTGCCGTTCTGTATGTTGGGAGTTTGTGAATCGGGAGTTTACTTGTGTAAATAACCGATTCACAAAGTAAGCTTAACGCAGAGACTGGACTTTCATAGGCGCAGACTTTAATTCGAAATACTCGTACGAGATACAATATTAATTCTCTAGCGTGGGATTAAATGTCCCTCCCCAATCTGTATTCTGTTCGATATTGCTGTTTAAGTCTATACTGCTTTTTTTGACCGGAAAAAAATAATACTTTTCTGGTAGAGACATGATTTTTACTCCTGTAAATGGTATCTGATGAACAACATATTTAAAATCGCTTTCGCTCAGTTCATTGTTTTCACATTTTGATTTCGCTTCATAGATTGGCATATCGGTACCATCGGCATTTATTGCTATAGCCTCCACTCCGTGCTTAGTTTTACCATCTAATCTATCTAGCATCCTCAACCTTCGCAAGTCCCAAAAACGCTTACCTTCAAAACACAATTCGATGTTTCGCTCTTGCAATATTGCTTCTCTGATTTGTTCTCGTGTCGACGCCATAATTCCATATCGCTCATCGTCACCAGGCTCAATTCCTGCACGTTTTCTTATTTTGTACAAAATATCTAGCGCTTCGTTATGTCTTCCAGTCTCATTTGCTGTCTCTGCGTAGTTAAGCATAACTTCGGCAAAGCGCATTTCTATGAAATCTACATCATACTGCTGCACCTCTGATTGTAACAGTGAAAGGTCGCTAATCTTGCGAATAAAAAAGCCACTGTATTTATCAAGGTTTGTAGAGTTAATGTTAGCTCCTGGATTTGTACCAAAATCATCCAACACATCCGCTATACCTAAAGCGGTATATTGCTTGTTGCCTTGTTTTTTAGAAACTTCATAGGACGACGCATTCCAGACTAATGATTTATCAAAACGAGGATCCCTGTTTTCCCAGTAGCTTTGCAACAACTGCTCTTCTGTTTTATGATATTTTCCTGTCGGGTCATCATAAGCTTTGCCATCTTTCATTGGAAATTCCTTAATAAACTCCCATGTAGGACAGGCCGAGGCTGGACCTCTACTTTCCGAGCCTGGTCGCACTCCATAATCCCAAGCAGCGGTCTTGTTAGGATAGATATTTACAACGGCAAATACCACCTCCACTCCTCGTTCCACAAGAAATACATCGTCGTATTCCTCAGCAAGCGCATAACCTAAGTTATTTAAATCAGTATACGCAAGCTTATTGACCTCGTAAGCTTCTTCCCAAAAAGCATTGTTCCACTTGTTATTAGGATTAAATTGTGGAGATGCTTTATATAGTAGAACCTTTGCTTTAAATGCTTTAGCAAAGCATCCATCTACCTTACCATAGTCTTCTGACGACTTTGCTATGCTTGGTGGCAAAAGGTTAATAGCATCATCCAAATCCTCTACAATATAATCGAAGCACTCTTTTGTAGAATTCCTCTTTACATACAAATCGTCCGTATCTTTACTTTGAGGGACTGTTATATATGGAACACCTCCATGATACTTAACCATTGTAAAATAAACATAGGCGCGTAAAAACTTAGCTTGTCCCAACACATTGTCCTTAAATTCCTTACTCAGAGTAGCACTCTCCACTCTGACAATTGCATCATTTATCAAACGTATGGTGGTATAATCCCAACTCTTATACTCGCCATTGCTTATTGTGATGCGATTTGGATAAAAATGTATCCCTGCCAATTGTTGAGTTTTATTATCCAAGCTTGGTGACCAATTAGTAAAAACATCTTCATAAACATTTGCCATATAAGCGTTGACAAGCGACTCATCGTCCCAAACCGAATCTGCATTATAGTTATTTATATTCTCTATATCTAACGTATTACAAGCACCTATGAACAATAATGATGTTACAATAATTGTTATATGTTTCAATTTATTCATCTTCTTAATTTTTAGAATTTAATATCAAGTCCAAATGTAAATGATTTCATCAATGGGTAAGAGTCATAGCAATCCTGTTCAGGATCTTGAAACTCCGTCATTGCTGAAATTACAAATAAATTTGTCCCATTAAAAAACACTTGGGCAGAACGCAAGTCCAAACCCGAAATCCACTTAGTTGGTAATGAGTAGCCTATATTAAGATTCTTCATACGAAGATAAGCTCCATTGCGAACCCAGAATGATTGATTTCCCGTTCCTGACTCATACCAATTTTTTCCTATCACCCGGGGGTATTTAGCGTCGATGTTTTCTGGCGTCCACACATCATCCGCCCAGATTGGATAGTAAGGTCTCACTGTTTCACCATACTGACGAATCCCTCCTCCATTTCCAAGATTAGTAATCATCCGATCATACATACCAACTCCCTGAAAATGCATGTCTACAGTTATGCCCTTCCATGTCACACTACCTCCAAATCCATAATTTATACGTGGCGCAGCATTCTCAGATAAAAGCTGAATATCGTTGCCGTCAATTTTTCCGTCAGCTCCAGGAGAATATCCGTCACCCCTAATATCCTCAAAATAAAACCCGCCCAAATAAGGGTCGCGCCCATACTGTTTAAAGTCCTTTGCTAGCAGTTCATCTAATTGAGCCTGCGTTCTAATCATTCCTAGCGTTTTCAGACCTTTTATACGATTCAAGGGTTTCCCTATTACTGAAAACTCTTCGAGGCTGCCACCTGGGGAATATAATGCCGACTGATCTAAAACATCCCACTGATCACGAGAATAACCAATATTACCATACAAACTATACTCAATTTTGTTGCCCATTGCTTTATCTCTCCATAACGAATTCATCTCGAAACCTCGCCAAGAGCGCTGCGCATAATTTTCTGGAGCTAGAGACTGTCCATAAGTATCAGGAATTGTTACTATCCTTGAGCCTAAGATGTTCTTCTCAACTTTATAAAACCACTCAAAAGAACCAGACAATCTACTACTCAACAATCCATAATCAAGGCCTATATTATAGGTTGTTGAGCTTGCCCAAGTTAGATTAGGATTGGGTGTTGCTCCTGGCTCTATTCCCAGATTCAAATCACCACCCCAAATGTAAGAATTTCCTGACCGATATACTGGCATATAAGAAAAAGGCGTTATCTTATTATTATTAACGTCCAAATCATTACCTGTTGTTCCTACTGATGCTCTAAGCTTCAAATTATCCAACCAATCGGAAGAGTTATTCATAAATGCTTCCTCACTAATCCTCCATGCTGCCGACACTGAAGGGAAAAAGCCCCATCTTTTTTCTTTTGGGAACAAAGTGTTTCCATCATAACGAAACGAGAACTCTGCAATATATCTATCTGCAAAACTATAGTGGAATCTACCTATCCAAGACAATCGACCTCCAACAACTTCGTGAGCCGTTCCTGTCCTACGCTCTGAATCTGTAGAATAAACAAACATCTGGTCATAGTCGGTAAGTGGCTCCTCGCCTTTTGCAAATACATATTCGCCTCCATTAGCAGCCTGTTCCCAAACAAGCATTGCATCAAGAGCATGTCTTCCGAACGTATTCTTATAATTTAAAAACCAATTGAACTGTTCACTCCATAAAACATTTACGTTATAACTCAAGAATTCTTGATTTTGAGAAAAGGTAAAAATGTTAATATTGTCAGGATTTGGAGCCGCTGGAATAAAGCGATTTACGTCAGAGTCTGCCGATGCCCATACATAGTTAGTTTGGTAGGTCAAATACTTTTTGCGCATATAGTCATTACTAATATAATTACCTACAACTCTAGTACTTAATCCTGGAATATATTCCCCCAAATCTATGTCGAACGAAAGAATAGCATTGAGCTCTCGCTTCCTAGTTTTTATATATCTATCCCCTACAACCTGATCTATAACACTCCATGCCTGCCAACTTCCCATGGGTGTCTGCACAGGATAATCTGTAATCTCATCCGCAGGAGTGCCATCCTTGTACAAATAGAAAGGATAGGTCTTAGGCCAGTTGAAAGTACATCTATAAAGGTCGCCAATCGTTTGCTCATCATCACCAGAAAAAGGCCAAAAAAATCTTTTCTGATTTTGCAAATTAGCAGAAACATTCAGATTCATCTTTATCAAATCTGAAATATGCGCAGAAACATTTGAACGAAGATTAAATTTGTCATTCTCCAAGTTTTTGTAAGATCCCTCTTCTCCAATATAGCTTCCTAAAGCATAATATGTAATCTTTTCCCCTCCTCCTGAAACGCTCATTGAATGTTTCTGATTCCAAGGCATCTTCCAAATATAATCATTTACATTATAGTTTTTATCCTTAAAGTAGTCAAACTCCACATCTCCATTAGGCGCAGCAAGTCCCTGAAATTCAGCCACTCTATTTTGATAAACCAATTCATCTATGGCAGTAGTCTTATCTGCAAGCAACTCTTGCGTTGGCGTCATAAAGGTATAAGACCCCTGATAATTAAATACAGGTTTCTGTTTTGAGCCTTTCTTTGTTACAACCAACACGACTCCATTTCCTGCTTGAGAACCGTAGATAGATGCTGTAGCTGCATCCTTAAGAAAACTCATCTGATCTATCTCATTAACTTCCAAAGCATCAAAGGCCGCTTTGCTTCTAACTATTCCGTCAATTACAAAAAGTGGCTCTCCGAACCCTCCGCGTATACGAATGTCAGAAGTAGAGCCCATCAAACCAGAATTCCCAGTTATATTTACTCCTGGCGCCCTTCCTGCTAGGGTATTTGACACATTCGTTGTTGAAATATTGCTCAACTCATCCATCTTCACTGCTGTAATCGCTCCCGTCAGATTCACTTTCTTCTGCGTTCCATAGCCTATCGCAACGACTTCTTCGAGGCCGATGGCGTCGGGTTCCATGCTTATGTTTACCGTTTCCTCCGAACCTACTGTAACCTCATGCGTTTTCATTCCCATGAACGAAAACTGCAAGATTGCGCCTTCAGGAACACTCACCGAGAACTTGCCGTCGACGTCTGTGATGCTTCCTATTGTCGTTCCTTTCTGGACGACTGCAACTCCAGGTATCCCTAGCCCACTCTCGTCAATAACCTTCCCAGTTATTGTTTTTTGCGCATATGCACTGCTAAACAATGCAAAGCACATTACTAAAATCAGAGTAAATTTTCTCATAGACTTTCGCTTTTAAATTATTAAAATATTGGATAAATAAAATGATTAACA
>JBKECH010000107.1:0-5133 GCA_047974415.1 Bacteroidales bacterium
AATTCCTCTAGAGGAAATATATAATAACCCTATGAGAACTCATAGGGGGCTAGGGGATGATAAGTTTAATGGATAAACAAAAAATAATAATAGATGGCTTTTTAGGTGGAAAATCTCAATGGGGGATCCATAGAGAAACTGGAATAGATAGAAAAACAATCAGAAAATATATTAGGGAATATGAAGAGAAGAGATCCCAATTGTTAGAAGGTGAAGGTGATAAATTAATATTAACTGAAGAAATAATAGAACTACCAAAATATAATTCTAGCAATAGAAGAAAAGTAAAACTAACAGAGGAAATAATGGATAAAATAGATTTTTATCTAGAGGAAAATGAAGAAAAAAGAAGGACAGGTAAAAGTAAACAACAAAAGAAGAAAATAGATATACATGAGTGCCTTTTAGAAGAAGGCTATGACATAAGTTATTCGACAGTATGTAGTTATATAAAAAATAAACTAGATGAAAAGAAGGAGGCATACATTAGGCAAGAATATGAATTAGGGGATGTAGTTGAATTTGACTGGGGACATGTTAAGCTAGATATAAATGGAGAATCTAAAAATATTCAAATGGCAGTAATGACAACTGCTAAGGGCAACTACAGGTTCGCATATCTTTACCAAAATCAAAAGATGGAAAGTTTTCTTGACTCTCATGTAAGATTTTTCAATCATGTGGGAGGTGTTCACAAGGAAATAGTATATGACAATATGAAGGTAGCTGTAGCAAGATTTGTAACAAGAACTGAGAAAGAACCAACTGAAGATCTTTTAAAGTTATCTATGTACTATGGCTTTAACTATAGGTTTTGTAATGCTAGGCGTGGAAATGAAAAAGGCCATGTAGAAAGATCAGTAGAATATGTTAGAAGAAAGGCATTTAGCAAAAAGGATGGATTTAAAACTTTAGAAGAAGCTAATAAATACTTAGAAGAAGAACTAAATAAGTTAAATCTAAAACCACAGAAATACAATGAAAATAAAACAGCAAAAGAAATATTAAAAGAAGAATTACCCTATTTAACAAAACTTATGCCTACCTATGATATTTCAAGAGTAGTGGAGTTAAGAGTAAATAAATATTCAGTAATAACAGTAGATGAAAATAAATACTCAGTTCCAGACTCTTTAGTAGGTAAGTTTGTAACAGCAAAAGTATACCCAAATAGTATAATAATATATCATGAAAACATTAGGATAACTGACCATATAAGGAGCTTTGGGCTAAGTACATGGAATATAAAAATAAAGCATTATCTAAGTACATTAAAAAAGAAGCCTGGGGCAATTCATAATAGCACAGCCATGCGTCAAATGAATTCCAAGCTCCAAAACATATACAATAAATATTATACCGAAAATCCAAGAGATTTCATAGATCTAATTGAATTAATTTCAAATGAAGGGTTAGAAAAAATAGAAATAATAATAAAAGAATTGGAAAGGATAAACCCATTAAACATAGATACCGAAAAAATAAAACTTTTATGCTATAGAAAAGATGAGGCTCTAGGGGAAAAAGTATATAAAAATACAGAAATAGAAAAACAATCAAAGCTAATCCTAAATCACTATGGAGGATTATTGAAAAAATCATCAGTAGAATTTGACAAGGAGGCTTTGATAATATGAAAAAAGATACAATTAAATCAAATATAAAAAACATAGCAAAGGAGCTGAAGCTACCATATATAAGCAAAAGTATAGATGAAGAAATAAAATAAGCCAATATTAGAAATTTAACATATGAAGACTTTCTTTTATCAGTATTAGAAAATGAACATGATTTAAGAAAATCTAATGGGATAAAAAGTAGAATTAGACAAGCAAGATTTCCATATAAAAAACATATAGAAGATTTAAGCCTAGAGGATTTACCTCAAGATGCAAGAGATAAAGTAAAGATTTTTTCATCCTTAGACTTCATAGAAACAGGACAAAATATAATACTAGCTGGTAATCCTGGAACAGGTAAAACACATATGGCCATAGGAATTGGCATCAAGGCTTGCACTAGTGGATATAAGGTACTATTTACAATAATACCACTATTAGTAAATGAATTAAAAGAAAGCAGATCAGAAAAGACATTGAGAGCCTTTGAAAAAAGGTTTGAAAAATATGATTTAATAATAGCAGACGAATTAGGATATATTTCTTTTGATAAAGAAGCTTCAGAACTACTATTTACTTATCTTTCACTAAGAGCAGGAAGAAAATCTACAATAATAACCACGAATTTATCTTTTGAAAGGTGGGATGAAATATTTAAAGACCCAGTAATGACAGCTGCTATGATAGACAGGCTTACTCATAAGTCCTATATCGTGAATATGAATGGTAATTCTTACAGATTAAAAGAGACTCAGCTTTGGTTAGAAGAGCAATAATTTTTTTATCTTTACTAGAGGATTTTTGGATTAGAATATAGAGGAAATTTCAGTTGACAAATACAGCGGATTTGTCAAAGTATCCTCACACTCGACTTGAAATTTATCAAAACCTATATCATGCAAAAACATATTGATACGGCAAAGATTATATGTAGTAATATTAATTTCTTGTCCATAGAATCCAGTGGTTACAGCGTCTTTGCCCAAAAGTTTAACCGCTTTCAATAGCAGTGAACCAGACCCGCAGGCAGGGTCGTATACCTTGTTGATGGTTTTCTTGCCAACTGTGCCCAATCGAGTAAGCAACTCTGACACATCAGATGGGGTAAAGAACTCGCCCCCTGACTTTCCAGCATTAGAAGCATACATTGTCATCAAGTATTCGTATGCATCGCCAAAAGCATCAATATCGTGGTCTTTCACAGATCCGAGCTTCATTGCAGCAACGCCGTCTAAAAGCTTTGCAAGTCTTTCGTTTCTTTTGGCAACAGTGCTACCAAGTTTATTGCTATTAACATCGAAATCATCGAAAAGACCAGCAAAACTGTTTTCTGATGCTCCACCCTTTGCAGAATCTTCAATATTTTTGAATACGCTCTCTAGCGTTTCGTTCAAATTATCATCAACTAATGCTTCTACTCTGACATTGCAAAAAAGCTCACTTGGTAATATAAAGAACCCTTTTTCTTCAATCAAGCCTTTTCGTGCCTCTTCGGCATCCTTGTCAGTCAACTTAGCATAGTCAAAATTTGTATTACCTGCTTCAATTTCACCTTCGTTGATATATGCTGTTAGATTTTCGGATATATACCTATAAAACATTGTTCCAAGCACATAATTCTTAAAATCCCAACCATCAACGGCACCTCTTAATTCATCAGCGATCGCCCAAATAGCACGGTGTAATTCATCGCGTTCTTGCTCCTTTTTAATATCAGCCATTATCTTTCACCTCCGAATAATTTTGTTTATCTGCATCTGCACTAGCGCCGCTTTCAATCCATGAATCCACTTCTGACAATCTGAATTTATACAGTCGTCCAACCTTATGAAAGGGAATTGCATCTTTTTTTATCCACGCTCTAATAGTATCCTTGCTACAACCTACATGCTTTGATATTTCATCAAGACTTAGCCAGCGTTCTGTCTCACTAGATTTATTATTTTTCATATTCAGTAAACTCCTTCCAAAAGGGTTAATATCCATATTTTTTAGCAAGTTCTTCATAATATTGTTTCAATCTACAAAAAGTTTTCAAGACATCTTTTTCTGGCGTTTGTAAAATATCAATTAAATCTGTGTATTCATCAGGGATTGCTTGACTCAACAATTTTCGAGGAGCGATTTTTTCGATACCATCTGTAGAATCTAAATACAACTCACCAAATATTCCTGCTATCATAAATTCAGAATAGCTAAGTGCTTTTTCAAAGACATTCAGACATAAATGTTTTTTAAATACGGCTTTAAAAGGAATTTCTCGAATTTTTCTGATGAGAACTCATTCAGCATTTCAAACGCATCAATTCCATCAAACTCCGTTTTTGATACATCCCAAAGTGTTCGCCCGAGTGCATCTAATTCTTCTACATCAGCCGCAAAATAATGCTGTGCGAACAGATATTCCTGAAAGCCTGGGTCTATGTAATATAGTTTTATGTCCTCTTCGTACATCATACAAGCAGTTGCACAAGCATCCTAGAGAAAGTTCTTGCTGGTCATGATTTTAGGGTTCTCTAATGTATTTTTTGTTGATAAACTATCAAACCATTTATCAAAAGTATCATGATCAAATTCAGTTTCATGCTTTATATAAGTTATGGCACAAAGTTGGTGGTTTGTCTATACTTTTTTGAACAATTTTTATTCGGTTATATACGATAAATCAAAATATAAATTATGTGATACAAACAAGTATTCCGCATTTATTCCATGGTCATATTTACTTTGAGCCTCTGCCCCTCTAGACTCCCAATCTTTGCCGAAAATAAGCCTATCAGAACTACTTTCGGCACAAGAGTATACCATAGGAGCCACTCAAAATAAATATGCTTTCGCGGCATAAAAGCTAATCCTTCTCTATTACTGCGTCTTCTTTAGCTTGCATTAGCCTTTTTTAATCTGTACTCGACAGAAGTTATATAATTTAATGATCCATGAATACGTTTATAGTTATACCATAGAACATATTCTGAAAGTTCCTTCTTTAATTCTTCTAAATCATTAAATATTCTTTCATATGCAAATTCTATTTTTATAATTTTATACGCTGCTTCGGCTACTGCATTATCATAGGGACAACCTTTTTTGTTAAGTGACCGCTTTATTTCAAATGCTTGAAGTACTTCATCTATTACTTTATTTTTAAATTCATTTCATCTATCTGTATGGAAAATTTCTACTTCCATTAAATTGATTGTTGAATTCATAAAAGCTTCATATACTAAACTTGCATCCTTTTTTGAATCGCATGAGTATCCTACAATTTCTCTATTAAATAGATTTATTAATAAACATATATAATGCCATTTACCTGCTACATTAACATATCTTAAATCACTTACTACTATTTCCGTTTTCTTCCTATCATTAAATTTTCTGTATACAATATTTTCGATATCATCATTGTTACATGTCGATTTATGTACCTTGTACTGCTTTATTGTGAGTTAGATACTAGCTTGTATTTTTGCATAACATCTCGTATTTTTCTGCGTGACGCTATTATATTAAC
>JBKECH010000006.1:0-6214 GCA_047974415.1 Bacteroidales bacterium
GAGGTCTCGTCAAAACCTATAGTCTCTAAACCTACTATGTCATCTTCGATATGCGCCTTGGATATCCAATAGTGAAACACTCTCCAAAGCCTATTTGGGTACACTCCTAATACTGTAAAGGGGGGTATATCAAATGTCCACACCTCCAAAACGCACCAAGCCCAACAAAGACAAAGAGTTATGAGTCCGACCGACTTCGAGAGAAAGTTTAATCGGGTTTAATTTTGGTTTAATTTGGTGTGGGTTTGATTTCGACCTTGGAAGGCTTGTAGGCTTTGTTTGGTGGGGTTTGACGATGGTTTGAGGTGGTTTAATACAGTGGCGAGGATTTGAGTTTTTAGGCTTAATTCTCGCCTTCTTTGTGCCTTTTTTGCTCGTTTTAGTGCAGAATGCGAATGGGTGCAAGCTAAATGTACGTTTACTGCCATATACCGCCCCAAATGGCTATTCTGCCACTTTGCCCCTATTGTTTCGTACTATGCGAGTGTTTGCAAAGCTTGCAAGCCAGTGGGATAGATGAGTTACGCAATCTTCCTAATTAACATAAAACGTTATTTTTAGCAATGGGTGCGGAAATGGGTGCGAAATCCTCATAGTTTTTAGGCTACTTAAACGCCCCCGATAAAGACAATAATACAACCGAATAAACCCCCAATAGTAAATAACGACAGTTGTAAAAATACCCATCCGATAAACCGAATGGGTATAATTAGCACCTAACTTTTATTATTTCAGTTAGTTAGATGCTTGTTGGGTAATATGGGTAAATACAGTGCCGAATAAGTGATTATCTGTAATTAATAACTCTTTCGGTTAGCTGAGTCGCTTTGCCGTTTTCGTATTCAATACGCTCAATCCAGTTCTGTTTGTCATCAAGCTTGTATTTATATGTGATTACATCTTTTACATCTCCTGTTTTTGGATCAAGCCTATCTTCTTGAGTGTGCAGATTGTCTTTATATGTATTAATTTCCCACTGTTGTATGTCTACACCATTCATAAGCCATTTAAATTCCACAATACGCTCCTTATCGTCATATGTATAATAACTTACAGACTTCGTTCCATCGTCTTTTATTTCTATGACTGTCTTCTTTTTGCAGTCTTCTGCCAAAGTGTGAATGATTGTATCTGAGGTTAATTTACCCTCTTCCTCCTTTTTTATTACCCAAATGGTTTTGATATCATCTTTAAATACACGTACTCCTTTTGATGTAAACTCCAAATAATCGCTACGTTGTGTGGTGTGAGAAATTGCTTCTCCATTTTTGTATGTAGTCGTTGATTTGTAAGTTTCTTCTCCATCTTCATCATAAAAAATCATTGTGGTTAAATTTCCATTCTCATTAAATTTGAAATCACGAACTTCAATAAGATCTTCCTTTATAACCTCTCCAAATTTCTCTGATGCTTCATAGTTACTCTCTCTTGTTGACTCTACATCTCCATTAAGAAAGGAGTCATTATTTGTTTTACAAGCAAACAGCATTCCTGCTAAAATTGTAAGTAAAAATAGTTTCTTCATATTGTAATATTTAATGTTGAGTTTGTTATAGTGCAACCTTTTGATACTTAGCAAGGACACGCCAAATGGAGCGAACAAGCGATTTAGGCAGTTCTGCATCATCTACATTGGGATTATAGGAGTGTATAGAGATAGTGTTTTTGTCCGATCCCTTGTGTAGTTCCTTGAGTAGTCGGCGGTCGTCTTTCAGTACGATAACATAAACAGCATCCTCTCCTGTCTCTATGTATTCGTGCCAATTTTCCACCTCTCTAATCTGAACAATTGTACCAGGGGGGTAATGTGGCACCATACTGTTTCCTGAGACAGGTAATGCTCGGTCTGTTTCTCTAGCATTTGCAAACGGAACCATCTCCATTATATATTCGCCCACGTCATACTCACTATTAGAGACACCCCCACCGCATCCATATTGTATAATGGAATTAAGGTGTATTTCTCAGCATTTTTAAAGTGAAAATCACTATCTTTATCAGGCAAAAGGTTAGATTTATCAGGGCTTTCGGATTCTTGTATATTTGATTTCAACATCTCTCCTTCGCCCGTAAGTAGCCAAGTAGGATTGAGATCCGAATATGTAGATAAGATATTTTCTACCTTAACTGATGCCGCTTTAGAGATAGGCATCTCATTTTCTATTAGTAGCATACTAAAAGCCTCAAACAACAATGTGAATCCACTCTCTGGACGAGCCCATGGTACAGCTTGCGTTTTAACTTTGCCATTACTATCCTTAATTCTAGGAACTTTACAATGCAAGTAACAATGGTGCTGAAAGAAGTTTAGATGTTGCCAAGTGCGCTCTACGGTATCGTGCGCAGTGTATAACTGACCATCTGATCCCTTAAATTTATGACCTCGAACAAATCGAATATAAATATCCAACTGTAGATTCTCTTTATCAAATGTGATACGTTCAACTTCCCATGGCATTTCTAATCCAAGGGCTAAAGCAAATATTTCTTGTGAATTTTCCATGCACAAAAATAAAATTTATTTCCGATACCCACTACAAACGACATAGAGCCGTTTTTCTTTGCGGGCATGAATAAAATAGAAGAGACGATAAATCCGGAAGTCTTGAAAGACATGACAGAGTGGATAAAGAAGCAATAAGAAGCAGGCCAGATGAGAAGACTGCCACAGATAGTTACCACAATTATGGCACTTCATGTGTTATATGTCGATGTTTCTACTGTTTACAAACTCTGATGGTGTCATACCGAACTCTTTCTTGAAGCATGATGAGAAGTATTTCGGGTCGTTGAATCCCACTTTATAAGCCAGTTCGTTGATACGTGACTCAGGGTGTTCATTGAGCTGTTTATATGCTGTTTTCAATCTGATGGAGCGTATGAAGCCAGATGCGTTCATACCTGTCAGTGCTTTCAGCTTGTTGAAAAGTGTTGCTCGGCTTACTGTCAGATAGACGGCGAGGTCCATAGGGCCAAAATCCATGTTAGACAGGTTCATGTTGACGCACTCTATGGCCTTCAAGAGCAGCTGCTCGTCAGCGTCGGAATAGTTAAGGTCTTTTATCTCGAAATGCAGCTGATCCTTTTTTTGCAGACTGTCGCCCTTCTGCGGCTTGCTATTATGATCTATGATTATTTGCGGTTTCTCGCTGCCTACGGAGAGTTTGATTTTGTTCTTTGTCATCATCTTCTGGCGGACGTGGCGTGTGGTCTTCCATACCGCAATTCCAAATATGAGCAAATAGATGGTGTACGCCCACCTTGTTTCCCAGAATGGAGGCTCTACGGTGATGGCGATAGACTGCGTCTTGCTCCACATACCATCGTTGTCACGGGCTTTTATTTCAAAGGTGTAGTTGCCGTCGTCAAGATAGTTGTAGCTGACTTTGCGCTCGGTGGTGTATTGCCACTCACTGTCAAGTCCTTGCAGACGGTATGCGTAGAGCGTGTGAATCTTGGAGTCGTAATTGAGGCTAGCGAAGATTACCGAAAAGCCCTTGACCGATGCCGGTATGTTCATCTTACGTACATAGGTCGGCATCAACGGCGAGATGTCCTGGCGCGTGATGGAGTCGAGATTTTCCAGTTGCTGTCCGTCGATAAGCAGTCCTGTGATTGCTATGGCGGGTTCGTATTCTGGGGTGTTTTCGTTGGCGGGATTAAAGGAGAACAGTCCGTTGCTTGTGCCGAAGAATATATCCCCATCTTTCTGTGCCACGGCGTTTTGTTCAATGAAGTTGCCGGGCAGACCATGCGACATTGTGTATATCCTTACTTTGTCTTTCTGCTTTCCGTTTGTGCTTATGCGCACTAGACCCTGGTTGGTGCCTATCCATAGCTGCCCTTGTGCGTCGGAGATGATTGAGTTCACCATGTCACCAGGCAGATGATAGAAGTCGTGCACGGATACAAAGCGGCTTTCCTTTTTGTCAAACAAACACAGGCCACCGCCTTCTGTTCCAGCCCATATTTGTCCGTTGGCGGCTGTGAAAATGCATGTGGTGTTGTCTACAGACATGCCGTTGTTCTTTGAACTGAATACCTGCGCCTTTAATGTGGCAGGGGCGTCAGGGCTTCCGGTAAGGCGCACAACACCGTCGTTGAGCGTCGCTATCCATGCAGTGCCGTCAGAAGCAAAATCAATGGCGTTGATTTGTCCTTTCAGTACGTCGGAAATGGCTTGAAGTTGCTGTGTCACTATGCGCCCGTTGGCGAGGCGAACGCAAAGTCCTTTGTATGTAGCCGCCCATAGGTTTCCGTTTCTGTCCTCCTTCGCCATAAACACGTGGTTGCCATACAGCAAGTCGCCTTTTTTTGAAGTCTCGTGCCTCACAACCTCTCCGTTGTACAGCTCATAAATGCCGTCTTCCATTGTAGAGATAAAGATGTGTCCGCTGTGTTGGCCTAAGGAGATATTCAACGGTACGATATTCGAAAGAAGCGTTTTGGTGATGCCGTTCTGTCTGTATTCCACCCTATTGTTAATGGCGGTCCATAAGCCGCCATCCCTGCCTATGGCGATGCCAAGTATGCGTTGTGTCTTGAGGTCGCTGTAGGTTTGGAATAGGTTATCCACCCGTTGCACCTTCAGTATACCTTTTCCTTGGGTGCTTAGCCACATAGTACCCATGTAGTCCTGCGCTATGTCCAGAACTTCGGTATGGGGAATATTGCTGAACAACAGACTTCCGTCGTAGAGTTCGGACGATATTCCGTTGTTTTTTATTATGACAACACCCCTAGATGTGCCCATCCATATGCTTCCATCCTCTTTGTCCTCACAGAGACTCAATACATAGTCGTCTTCTTTAGAGCCTGTTTTCTGCGACGGTTTGATTTGTTGTATGCTAGGATTGCCGGAGGATGGCAGTGTAAGCAGGCGGAATACGCCTCCATTGTATGATGCCGCCCAAATGCGTTCGCGGCTATCACAGAGAATAGAGCGGAAGCATATCTCGCCATTGAGGTTTGAATAGTGCGTGAAGTGTTTGCGCACGGTGTCATAATGATATATGCCGTGCCCCCATGTCGCAATAACAATGTTGCCTTGCGTGTCCTCGCACATGTCCTGTATGTTGACATTAGTGGGCACATCACCGGTACTGTTTACCTTGGAAAGCACGTTCAGTCTGTCCGCTTTTTTGTCAAGCAGGGCTATGCCCCTTATCGTGCCTACGTACACCTGTTTATTTCTGCATACAAGGATGTTGTTGACACGCTGACTGTCGAAGTCGGGAATGATGTATTGTTTCACCTTTCCCGTAGCTTTGTCAAGGTGGCAGTAGCCTATGTGCGTGCCTATCAAAAGGCCGTTGTCGTGGTCGGGGGTGATGCTGATAACGTTATTGTTAGGAAGAAGGTGAGGGCGGATATGTGTGGACTTATATGGCAGAAAGGAGAATCCGTCATATCTGTAAAGTCCGTAGAATGTAGCAATCCAAATAAAACCGTCATTGTCTTGCTTTATCTGGTGAATCATGCTGTTGGGCAGACCATCAGAACTAGTGATAAAACTGAGCTGTTGCTCATGTGCCTCGCAGATATTGCCGAGGCACATGAGAGCTTTGAATAGGAGTATGTAGATTAGTCTTTTTTGCATTGCTAAAGAATTGTTTCTGCAAAATAGCAAAAAAAATCACATGCGTAATTCGTTCGAGAAAATAGTTAGGGAAATCGCATTTAAAAATAGACTGCAAACATTGAGTTAATATTATTTGCATATGTCCTACCCCAACTTTCACTCATAAAAATATTTTCAACAAAAAATCGGCTGTTTTTTGATGCTAGCTCAACTATAATCCACGGAAAATAAGCGGTATCGTTTGGCAGGATTTCCCAAAAATCAAATTGTAGGACACTTTTGTTCATTTTTCTTGTTGTATTTTTGTGGCATGCACGTGAATGTACAACTTCGTTTCAGCCCTGCCACTTCGCAAGAAGCTCCTTACTATCGTTTGAAAGAGTCTTATCGCGATGAGCGCGGACGTGTGCATTCCCTCATTGTGCTAAATATCGGTTTTGAGCCTTTACTGAAGCCCCTCCAAGTCAAGCGCATTGCAAGGGCATTGAGTTTGCGCTTCCAAAATCGACATAGCCAATCTCTTTTCCCAGAAAATCAGGATGGACTTACCCAAGAAGAACACCTCTTCGCTGAAAGATACTGGCAGCGCATGATTGATGAAGGAGGGATAGATCGGTTCAACCAAAAGGAGAA
>JBKECH010000077.1:0-62700 GCA_047974415.1 Bacteroidales bacterium
ACTCTACTGAAACAATTGGGCTGGCAGCATAAGCCCGACCTCCTATCTAAAGATTTTCTGAGCGACGACAGCTACGCCTTCTATTTCCGGGGCGAAGGTTGGGGATTTCTATGTCCGGAGATGGGCTGCTTCATGAATATCAACACCGAAAAACAACAATTCTTTTACAACAAAGCTGCCGCCCCAACCGACTCTTTGATGAATTTTGCTAAGGCCTATGCGCAATATCTGCACGATGCCCCCTTGGCTGATTAGATAGAGTCTGTCTAGAAGGTAGGACTAACTATAAATATTTGCTATATTTGCATGTTTTATCCCAGATTGTGCATTGGAGCATGTAGCAGGTGAGCTAATGCATATTATGGGTTAAGGTGGTCTAATTTCATGAAACGAGCCATGAGGGTCAAACCCTATAACAGGAGGATGATTAATTAGCGAGATACATCTTGACAAATAAAAACAAAATTACAAACAGGTAAAAACCGCTAGTTCATAGAATATTGATAAAAAAGATTTAATGAGTAACTACAAAAGAACATTAATTACCTCGGCATTGCCTTATGCCAATGGTCCTGTACACATCGGTCACCTTGCGGGAGTATATGTGCCAGCAGACATTTACGCTAGATATTTAAGGATGAGAGGAGAAGAGGTATTATTTATTGGAGGCTCTGACGAACACGGAGTACCTATCACCTTAAAAGCAAAAAAAGAAGGACTTGCCCCCCAAGATATTGTTGATAGATACCATAGCATAATAAAAAAATCTTTTGAAGATTTTGGAATATCTTTCGACGTGTACTCAAGAACTTCAGCAGATATACATAAAGAAACAGCTTCGCAATTCTTTAGAACACTATATGACAATTCAAAATTCATAGAGAGAACCAGCGAGCAATTTTACGATGAAGATGCAAATCAATTTCTTGCAGATAGGTATATAACAGGCACTTGCCCAAAATGCAATCACGATAAGGCTTACGGCGACCAATGCGAAAGCTGTGGTACGTCGTTAAATGCCACAGACCTTATTAATCCAACATCTGCACTGACAGGCAACAAGCCCGTGCTCAGAGAAACTACTCATTGGTATCTGCCATTGGACGAGTATGAAGCATGGCTAAAGCAATGGATATTAGAAGAACATAAAGAATGGAAGCCCAATGTTTATGGGCAATGCAAATCGTGGATAGACAGTGGCCTGCAACCACGAGCAGTAACTCGCGACTTGGATTGGGGAGTACCAGTGCCCGTAAAAGGAGCCGACAGCAAGGTACTTTACGTATGGTTCGATGCCCCCATTGGATACATATCCGCCACCAGAGAATGTACCGACCAATGGGAGAAATGGTGGAAAG
Organism: Bacteroidales bacterium; assembly: GCA_047974415.1. GTDB lineage: Bacteria > Bacteroidota > Bacteroidia > Bacteroidales > Prolixibacteraceae > JBKEAJ01. The sequence goes on from JBKECH010000077.1 coordinate 1,359, forward strand.
ACGAAAACACTCGAATGTTGCACTTTATAGGCAAAGACAATATCGTTTTCCACTGTATAATATTTCCATCCATGCTAAAGGCTCATGGCGATTATATTCTACCCGAGAATGTCCCCGCCAATGAGTTCCTAAATTTAGAAGGAGATAAAATATCTACCTCTCGAAATTGGGCTGTATGGTTGCACAAATATCTAGAGGACTTCCCCAACAAAGAAGACGTCTTGAAATATGTGCTTACTGCAAATGCTCCAGAAACAAAAGACAACGACTTTACATGGAAGGACTTTCAAGCAAGAAACAACAACGAACTGGTTGCAATATTAGGTAATTTTGTCAATCGCACATTGGTACTGACAAATAAGTATTACGAGGGGCTGATACCTGAATCTGCAGAACTAATAGGCTCCGACAAAGCTACACTAGTAGAACTTAGTGAATTAAAACATCAAATCGACCATAGCTTCTCCCAATTTCGCTTTAGAGAGGCTCTAAAATATGCAATGGATATTGCTCGTCTAGGAAACAAGTACTTAGCAGACTCTGAACCTTGGAAACTTATAAAAACAGACGAGCTCAGAGTAAAAACAATAATGAACATTTGCCTACAAATCACGGCAAACCTAACAATTGCTTTCGAACCCTTCATGCCTAAGAAGATGCAGGAACTACGGTCTATGCTTAATATGGAAAAACTTCCGTGGGCAGAATTAGGAAATAATGAAATATTAAACGCGGGTCATAAAATAAATGCGCCAAGCTTATTATTCGATAAAATTGAAGATGAACAAATAGAGGCTCAAGTGAATAAATTAAAAGAGACAAAGGAACAAAATCATGAAACAAACTTTAACCACCCTTCAATCAAGGACACTGTCAACTTCGACGACTTTATGAAGATGGACATCAGAGTGGGCAAGGTTCTAGAGTGCGAGAAGGTGCCAAAAACCAAAAAACTACTCAAATTCCTTATCGATTTAGGAAGCGAAAAACGTACGGTTGTGTCAGGAATAGCTGAGCACTACAAAGCCGAAGAGCTAATTGGCAAAGAGATATGCATAATTGTGAATTTAGAGCCCCGCAATATAAAGGGCATAGAATCTTGTGGCATGATATTATCAGCAGAAGACAAGGATGGATCTTTAAAAATAATAATGCCTCAGTCTAACGTGCTGCCAGGCAGCACAGTAGGATAAAACGTTCTATAAAAACACAAATAATTAAAAACGAATATATTATGAGAAAGATTATTTTGATGACATGTTTGTCTATTGCTTTTGTGCAATTGGCAATGGCACAAGTAACTTATTACCTTCCCCGAACTATTGTTACCGTCAAAGTGGAGATTGAGGGCGATATTTTTACAGCTGGTCCTTATGCTAAATATGCAGATAAGTATTTGGGAATAAGAAATGCCGAGCAGTACAACTCTCAGTCGTGGAAGATATCAAAAATAAAGTTATCCTCGTATAATGAGGCTGATGCAACTACAGCATACATTTCGCCAAGTGGTATCCCAATATCCTTAGCATCTAATGGGTGCCTGTCTGGTGTAAACGACAGCTATACTGGCAAACTTATTAATTCGAAGAATCTGACATCAGACTTCTCAGGAAACGATAATGTCACTTACAGTAATTTCACGAACCTTTCATTAGAACCTTTTTTTCAAAGGGGCGACTCTACAACCAACTACAAAACAGTTTCAAAATCCGAGGAACAAAAGGCATACGAAGCATCGAAAGCAATTCTGGAGGCACGGACAAGAGGATGGCAAACGTGGATTTCCGATAATGGGGACTTTCCTACTGATGGAGAGGCGTATAAAGTTGTCTCCAAAGAGCTAAAAAAGTTTGAATCCGACTATATCGCCCTTTTCACAGGAAAGACAAAGAAAGTAAAAAAGGTTTACACATTCACCTTTGCACCAGATGCCGAAAGCACGAAAGACCAAGTCTTGTTTAGATTCTCTAACGACAAGGGTGTACTAGATTCTAAAAATATATCGGGCGACCCGGTATCTATCAGTATTGCAAAAACTAGCTCGGTGTCAAGCTCAAATAATAATAGCACAAGTGGGATTTTCTACAGAATACCTGGTGCGGGCGAGGTTTCTATTGCAAAACTAGGGAACATTATAGCTAAAACATCAATGCCCATTTTACAGCTAGGAAATACCATAGAACTACCTGGCATAATGCTCACTGGCGGATACAAACTTACATTTAATCCAAACACAGGTGCATTGGACAAATCCGAGCGAGTGGCCCTGCCAACAGATGAAAAACGAAAATAACATAAATATACAATAATGGCTGATTTTTTTTATCAAAAACCATTCCCCATCAAGGAGGACACCACGTCCTACAGAAAGCTTGACGGCGAATACGTTAGCAGCGTCGAATTTGAGGGGAAGAAAATTTTAAAAGTTGACCCAAAGGGTTTAGAATTGCTCGCAAAAGAAGCGTTTCATGATGTTTCTTTTTATCTCAGAAAGGCTCATTTAGAGAAGCTTGCCTTAATCTTAAAGGACCCAGAGGCATCAGACAACGACAAATTTGTTGCTCATACCATGCTCCTAAACCAGACAGTTGCAGCATCTGGCGAGCTTCCAACTTGCCAAGACACAGGAACAGCAATAGTTGTAGGAAAAAAAGGCGAACGAGTATGGACAAATGCCAATGACGCAGAGTTCCTATCGAGAGGTATATTCGAGACCTATGCAAAGGATAATTTGCGATACTCACAGGTTGTTCCTTACACCATGTTTGAAGAAAAAAATACTGGCTCAAACCTACCTGCTCAAATCGACATTTATTCTGAGGACAGTGACAAGTACGAATTCCTTTTCCTTACCAAAGGAGGCGGTTCGGGCAATAAGACATTCTTATATCAACAAACAAAATCCTTATTAAACGAGAAGAATTTAGAGAAGTTTGTGCGCGACAAAATAAAAGATCTTGGCACATCGGCTTGCCCTCCCTACCACTTAGCATTTGTTATTGGTGGCACATCGGCAGAAGCTACAATGGCGGCCGTAAAGAAAGCATCGGCGGGTTATTACGACCACTTGCCTACATCTGGTAACGAGGGTGGGCAGGCATTTCGCGACTTGGAATGGGAAGAACGAATTACAAAGATATGTCAAGACTACGGCGTAGGCGCTCAGTTTGGAGGTAAATACTTCGTTCACGACGTGCGTGTTATCCGTATGCCTCGCCATGCTGCTTCATGCCCTGTTGGCATGGGAGTCAGCTGTAGTGCCGACCGAAATATCAAAGGAAAAATTACTTCTGAAGGTATTTTCTTAGAAGAGCTTGAAAAGAATCCAGGTCAGTTTTTGCCCGATGTCGCTCCTGGCATGACAGCTCCCATTGACATAGACATAGACCAACCAATGGAGAAAGTTAGAGAAATATTAGACAAGTATCCTGTAAAAACAAGATTGAAACTAAGCGGAACTTTAATTGTTGCTAGAGACATTGCACACGCACGAATTAAAGAAATGATAGACAAAGGGGAGCCAATGCCAGAATACTTCAAGAATCATCCTGTTTATTATGCAGGTCCTGCTAAGACACCTCAGGGTATGGCATCTGGAAGCTTCGGACCTACAACAGCAGGCAGAATGGACCCGTACGTCGATGAGTTCCAGTCATTAGGAGGCTCAATGATAATGGTTGCCAAAGGAAACCGCTCGCAGACAGTTACCGATGCGTGCAAGAAGCATGGTGGTTTTTATCTAGGCTCAATTGGTGGTCCTGCCGCCATACTTGCAAAAAACAGCATCAAATCTGTCGAGCTTGTAGATTTTGAAGAGCTAGGCATGGAAGCTGTAAGAAAAATAAAAGTAGTAGATTTCCCTGCATTCATAATTGTTGACAATAAAGGGAATGACTTTTTTGAAGAATATAAATAAATTAACAAGATTGGAGCACAACTCCTGTGCATACAAGATTATGCCTCAATCATATAAATATTTTTAATTACACAACATGAAGATTAGAAGTTTTTTCTTAGCGTTATCTATTGCCACTTTATTGGTGGCAAGTTCTTGTGCAACATCTGGAACAACAAGCAATTCAAATACAGAACGCAACAACACTGTAATAAAAAAGAACCTATTCAATGGTACTTGGGTAGTAAACAGCATTGATGTCGACCCTGGGTTAAAAAAACTATCAAGTGGTATAACTGTATTAGGCGAGGGAGACGTTTCTTGCTTTCAAGGAAGTACATGGCACCTGATATCTAATAACAACACAGGAACATACACCTTGCCAGAAAGTAGCAAATGCTACTCTACAACAAGGAACATAGTTTGGTCTATATCTGACAATAACTTTAAGTTCAAGGTTGTTGACGAAGGAGACAAAGCCAAGAATGTAACTGTAGGTTATAATTTTGAAATTATAAACGCCACAGAGGAATTTGTAAGTTTAAGAACTTCTGTCATGTTCCTAAACAAACAATGCCCAATTACATTAAACATGACTAAACAGCCTAAGAAATAATAAGCAGTTAGACCAATACAAAAGAATAATAAACAACGCGAGCCACAAAAGAAAAGAAATATCTACAAAACATAATCGCATTGGAGATATACATTATACATGTGGCAAACAGAAACAAAACATCAAAAACATGAAGAATTTAGTTATCAAGTACACCTCGATACTTCTAGCATTCGTAGTATTAGCATCTTGTGCAAGCATAAATAGCACCCAGAAGGGAGCAGGTATAGGTGCTGGGGGAGGCGCCGCAATAGGAGGAATTATCGGAGCAATTGCAGGAGACGAAAAAGGAGCCTTGCTAGGAGCTGCAATTGGAGCTGCCGTTGGAGGAACAACTGGAGCAATTATAGGAAAACAGATGGACAAGCAAGCACAAGCCATAGAATCGACAATACCTGGCGCAGAAGTAGAAAAAATCAACAACGGCGAAGCCCTAGAAGTAACATTCGATGGAAATCAAGACGGGATAACTTTCCCTACCAACAAATATGAGCTAGATGCTGCTTCAAAAGAAAACCTTGCTAAACTATCAGACATATTTCAGGAGTTTCCTGATACTTATCTAAGAGTTAAAGGCTATACAGATGACGTTGGCAAAGAGGATTACAACATGACTCTATCTAAGAATAGAGCCGAGTCTGTTAGCAAATATCTATTAACCCAAGGCATTGACCCTATCAGGATAGAAACTCAATGGTTTGGCGAGACTTTACCCAAAGTTGCCAACGACAGCCCTGGAAACAGAGCTAAGAACCGTCGTGTGGAAGTGTTAATAGTTCCTAGTCAAAAGATGGTAAACAAGGCGCAAAACACCTCTGTTCAATAAATTAGAGTTTTGACAATAATAAAAAAGGCATCTCCAAGGAGACGCCTTTTTTATTATTGTATTTATCTACTACTTTTCTAAACGAGATTTCATTTCCTCGTATTTTGCAGTGTCTCCAACCCTATAATATATATTTTTAAGATTTTCTATGCATGATGTTTCCTCAGGCTTTATTTCACTGGCTTTCTCAAAATACGGAATGGCTTTTTTAAACTCTTCAGCGGATTCCTTTTTCAGCTTATCGTAAGTTGCATTATCAGACAGGTCTAATTCATTGGTTTTTTGATCCAACTGCACACCTTTGTTGTAATATAGAGCTCCAATATTATAGTAAGCATCAAAGTAACTAGCATCCAGCTCAATAGCTTTTTCATAAGCCGTCAGCGCTTCGTCTACATTCTCCAATTTTTCCTGCAAAGCTCCTAGTGCAAAATAGTAAGTCTTGTTTGAAGGGTCTTGCTCAATTGCCAACTTCAGATATTTAACAGCCTCTTCACTTTTACCCTGATTTATATATATATTAGTCAATGCTCCTAGGACCCCTACATTTGAGGGATTTTTTTCAAAAACCTTTTCGAAGAATTTTATTGCATCAGCTTCCTTACCTGATTTTATATAAGAATCGCCAATTATCTGGTAGCAGTTCTCAGCTTGATAGCCATACTCAGCAGCTTTTTCAAAATAAGGGATACATTCTTCATACAGTTCTGCTGTATATCCTGTCAGTCCGGTGTTATATATTGTTGCAGTGTCAATATTTGCTTCGTCTTTCATAACTGAAGAATTATTAATTCTTTCTATTTCCTGAAAAAGTCTAAAGGCATCTACATAATTTTTTTCTTCGTTATATTTTGCTCCTGCAGCATTACCTAGATCTTGCTTAAACAGTGTAAGAATCATCTTCAATTGATTTGAATAGCGCCCTTTTTCATCGAGCTCCATAGCTTTCATATAGCTATCGGATGCTTTTTTAAACGGTTCCGATACGATATTTTTGGTCTTATCTCCCTTACCTAGAGCGGAATAAACCTGCCCTGCAATGATCCATGTATTTGGCCATGCCATTGTCTTCTCGTCTTTAGCATCTAGTGCCATTTTCAGTGTTTCGTAAGCTTCCTTGACATTACCTTGATCAAGTTTGCTCTTTGCCGACGTAACCTTTCCTTTCTGCGCAAATACCGAAACAGAAAAGATAAGCATTAGCGTTATAATTCCTAGTTTTTTCATATCTCAAAAAATTTCAATTATTAATTATTTTTTTCATCATTGTCAGAATCATCAATTGACATACCCGACTCTTCATCATTATCGTCCTTATTCACACATGCTACAGATGCAATAGAATCTCCTTCTCTCAGGTTTATTAATTTCACTCCTTGCGTAGCCCTTCCTAACACTCGCAAATCTGCCACATTAAGCCTAATAGTAAGACCGTTCACCGTAATAATCATTAAGTCATTATCATCAGTAACAGTCTTAATTGCGATCAGTTCGCCTGTCTTTTCAGTAACGTTCATCGCTTTAACTCCTTTTCCACCACGATTTGTTATGCGGTACTCCTCCACCGCCGAACGCTTACCGAAGCCATTTTTAGCAACAACGAGAACTTGTTCGCTGGCATCGGACACACATATCATTCCAATCACCTCATCGTTTGGTCCACCAAGAGTAATTCCACGCACTCCCGACGCCGTTCTTCCAACCGAACGCACTTTCTCCTCATTGAACCTAACACACTTTCCTGACTTGAGAGCTAACATTATCTCATTTTCGCCGTTTGTGAGACGGGCTTCGAGCAATTGGTCGCCTTCTTTAATGGTTATTGCATTCACTCCATTTTGACGAGGACGCGAATACGCTTCCAAAGAGGTTTTCTTAACCGTACCACCCTTTGTTGCAAGTATGATATGATTATTGTTTATATATTCCTCATCCTTAAGTCCCATAACAGGTATAAAGGCAAGGATCTTATCGTCAGCTTCTATTTGAAGTAAGTTTTGTATTGCTCTACCTTTCGAATTCTTAGCTCCTTCTGGTATTTCATATACTTTTAACCAGAAACAACGTCCTTTCTCGCTAAACAGTAGCAAGGTGTTATGCATTGATGCAACAAATATATGTTCGATAAAATCTGCGTCTCTTGTGGCTCCACCCTTTGAACCTACACCTCCACGCCCTTGCGCCCTAAACTCTGTGAGTGGTGTACGTTTTATGTATCCCAGATGTGATATGGTAATAACCATGTCTTCGTCGGCATAGAAATCTTCAGGGTTGAATTCTTCTGCTGTTGGAATTATCTCTGTCCTTCTTTCATCGCCGTACTTAGCTTTAATTTCCTCCAATTCCTCTTTTATTATATCCATTCTTAAGTCTTCGTTGGTGAGTATGGCTTTCAAATGTTCAATCAGCTTCTTAATTTCATCATATTCTGCTCGCAACTTATCCTGCTCAAGACCTGTAAGCTGACGTAAGCGCATCTCTACAATAGCTCGCGATTGAACATCGGAGAGTTTAAATCTCTCTATCAATTTTGTCCGAGCCTCCTCGGGAGTTTTAGACCCCCGAATTATTGCAATAACTTCATCTATATTATCGCTTGCAATAATAAGCCCCTCGAGAATATGCGCTCTTTTCTCCGCTTCGTTAAGTTCGTATTGCGTGCGACGGATAACTACTTCATGCCTATGATTGACAAAATGCTTAATTAACTCCTTTAAATTCAACAACTTAGGCCGTCCGTTTACAAGGGCTATAGCATTTACGCTAAAAGATGTTTGCAAAGCAGTGAACTTATACAGCTGATTTACAATAACAGAAGCCATGGCTTCTCTTTTCACATCATAAACTATCCTAACACCCTGTCTATCAGACTCATCATTCACATTAGACAATCCTTCTATTTTCTTCTCGGACACTAATTCTGCAGTTCGCATAATCAATTCCGCCCTATTAACTTGATATGGTATTTCGGTAATAACAATTTTTTCTCGACCATTATCGGTAGTTTCTATCTCGACCTTACCTCTTATCAAGATACGTCCTCTACCTGTTTCATATGCATCTTTAACACCCTGATAACCATATATCGTTCCACCTGTAGGGAAGTCTGGAGCTTTAATAATATCAATAAGTTCAGACATTTCAATATCCTTATTGTTAACATATGCAATGGTTGCATTTATGGTATCTGTAAGATTATGAGGGGGGATATTTGTTGCCATACCAACAGCAATACCTGAACCTCCGTTTACAAGCAGATTGGGTACTCTTGTCGGCAATACTACGGGCTCCTGCAAGGATTCGTCGAAGTTTGGTTGAAAGTCAACCGTATTCTTGTCCATATCTCGCATTGTCTCTTCGGCAATTTGTGTAAGTCTTGCCTCCGTATAACGCATTGCTGCTGGCGAGTCGCCATCCATTGAGCCATAGTTACCTTGCCCATCCACTAACATATAGCGCATAGACCAACTTTGTGCCATTCGCACCATTGTCATGTAAACAGATGAATCCCCATGTGGGTGATATTTACCAAGAACTTCTCCAACTATTCTTGCTGATTTCTTATATGGTTTGTTGGAATTATTACCCAACTCATTCATTCCAAACATTACACGTCGGTGAACTGGCTTCATCCCATCTCGCACATCAGGGAGAGCTCTGGCTACAATAACAGACATTGAATAGTCGATATAAGCAGTTTTCATCTGCTCTTCAATATTCACCTTTACAATTCTTTCTTCAGACTGCATATATTATCTTTTAAATTCCATTTTAATTTTATCTCGAAACATGCATTAGCTCTACGGCTACGTGCTCCAATGCATAATTCAGATTTACTAGTCGCATAGATTACCCTATAGGATACGTCTACAAACATACAAAGATACAAAAAATAGCACGTCAAAACGACCTTGCACAAAGCTTTTTTCAACATATCATAAACATTGAGGTTTACGCTTTCATCTCCCCCTCTCGCATTACGCTGCATATCAACAAATTGAACACATGCGTTTTTAAATCCAAATGTTTACAATATGTGGACTCATCCTAACTTACGCATTCGCATCACAAGGTTTTCTTTTGGGGAACTCTTTTATTTCAAGGTCCTTGATATTGCCTTGCTCAATAGTAAACCTTACGCAGGTACTTTTTTTATGCCATCCATAGAACCCTGCTGCACCAGGATTTATATGCAACAAGTCAAGTTTATCATCGTATATAATTTTTAGAATATGAGAATGTCCTGTGATAAAAAGCTTTGGTGGATTGTCAATTATTTGTTGCCTTATTTTTTTGTCATATTTTGGTGGATAGCCACCTATGTGCGTCATAAACACATCGACCCCCTCGCACACAAAGTGCTCTATTTCTTCAACTTCCACCCTAACATCTTGCCCGTCAACATTGCCAAAAACAGCCCTACAAGGCTTTAATGCCCTCAAGGTATTCAAGGCATCTAAACTTCCGATGTCTCCAGCGTGCCATATCTCATCTACATCTTTAAAGAAATATTTAAGAGATTCGTCAATATATCCGTGAGTATCAGATAGAAGCCCAATACGTATCATGCTTACAAGTTTATAACTTTCGAACTACACAGCTGTAGTTCAACAATATCTGCCATAGTACAAAACTTCCCCACTCCGATTTGCTCCAACATCTCAAATCGAGCTAGACAGGTTTTACAGGCAAGAAGTATGCAGTCATGCTCCTCCACCTCTTTTAGCACTCTTAGCACTGACGAAGCCTGATGTAACAATTTCACGCCTTCATTATAAAACACTATGAATTTTGGGAGTTCTCCACGTTCAATTAAGATTGATAAATAATTCGCTAGCAGAATTTTAGAAAGCTCCTTATCCTCTCCATTTCCCATCCCCTCTGCTGTTACTTGTATTAGATGATTATATTCCATTTCTCATATTTTGACATTAATCTTCAAAAAAGAATTTTTCTTTGCCCAATGCAACTTGCAAATCACTTATCCATACAGCATCGGGGTTATATTTTGCAAAAAAGGGCTTGCCAACCCAGTTTTTATCTCGCCCCTGCAAAAACTCAAGAACAAAAAACATCTCGTCATTTATTTCGACTTTGCCTTTTATACAAATCTTTCCCCATTTGCACGACATGCTCGGACCTCTTACCGTCCGAGCCAATCCGCTAACATTACTGTATGCCTCGGCAAATATCGTATGAGCATCATCGAGAGAAACCGAAAAGTAATCTTGTGCTCCAGTGTCTCTTGCAATGAACATATAGTACGGAACAAGACCTAGACTTACTTGTTGCTTCCACATTTCCGACCAAAGCCCTGGCTTGTCGTTTATATGCTTCATTATGGGCGATTGCGTTCTTATTGTTGCTCCGGTGTTTCTAATATTGCAAATAGCTTGCTGAACAGCCTTCGTTTTCAAGGCCCCTGGATGATTAACATGCGCCATTATACTGACAGCAAGCCCAGCATTTATAAGCTTTTCGAATGATTTCAGTAGGCTTCCCGCATCAGCATCTTCAGTAAACCGATAAGGCCAATATGTCAACGCTTTTGTACCTATTCTAATATTTTGAATATGTTGCAGTTCAGAACGACTCTCTAATATTAGGTCGAAATACTTATCTAGTACACTTGCCGACATAGTCATTGGGTCGCCTCCGGTGAACAAAACATCTGTAACCTGCTTATTGCGTCTTAGATAGCGCACTAGATTTTGTGGATCTCGCATAGAAAATTTAAATTCCTGCATTGTGAACTGAGGCCACCTAAAGCAAAATGTACAATATGCATGGCAGGTTTGTCCTTGCGACGGAAAACACAGAACTGTCTCATTATATTTATGTTGCAGACCACGCATGTTTTCTCCATCTAGGCAAGGCACATTCTCTTCCTGCTTGTTAGGATTAGGATTTAGTGACAATCTGATTTTATCGACTACAGCGCTCAGTTCGTTTCGTGGGAGCTGTTTCTTTAGCGCTTCCGAAACTTTTGAATATTGGGTAGTGTTCAACATTTCTTTTTGTGGAAAGGTCAATATAAAGAAAGGGTCTTCTTCAAAATTATCCCAATCGATAAGCTCATCTATTACGTAATTATTTGTTCTGAAAGGCAGAACGTTTCCAAGAACTTCAATATCATCCAACTGTTGCTTATGAAGCTTCTTCAGCTGTGGTATATCTCTAAAATTGCGAAGTGTATATGATTTTAAATTTATCATTTTTGTATGTTTTGTAAGTTATAATTAGTATCTACACATAATGCTAAGAGTCTGAGTTAGAAAGTTAAGATAAGCTCTAATTATTTGAAGTCGACCGAAAAACAAACACCTAACACACACGACACGAGCAAGGGGTATAAAATGCAAAAAAGTCAATGCTAACAAGTAGAATTCGACAAATCTACATCGTTCATAAAAAACTAATGACAAAAATCATCATTATTAAGCAAATACGGTCTTACATCTGTCGCAATCATGCCTGCCATTCGTGCAGCCTCTAGCCCTAATTCTCCATCCTCAAAAACTTGACAATATTTTGGATCAACATCCATTGCCTCTGCGCATTTCAAAAAAGTGTCTGGATGTGGTTTGTGCCTAACAACATCGTCTGCCGAAACTATTACTCTAAAGTACTTTGTCAAGTTTAAAGTTTCGAGTTGCAACAAAGCACTTTTTCGGCATGCTCCTGTGCCCACGCTCATAGGTAGTACATTATGATACTCATATATCAATTTTGTAACCTCTTTTATCTCTTGTACTCGATGCACATTTTTCCAAAAAGTTTTCTGTTTTTGTCTTGCTAGCTCATGTGCATCAACATCATGCAAGTTATTTGTTTCAATAATATGTCTGGCAAAATCTACAGTTGGCCTACCAGTCATTTTAACAAGTACTCCCCTATCCACCGAGCAGTGCAAATCTTTACAGATCTCATCCCAATTGTCAAGATGCAAAGGAATAGAATTGGCAATGGTACCATCCATATCAAATATAAGACCTTTTGCTTTTGGGCTTATTTGTAAGAGCTTAGTCATGAACAATGTCTATAAATTCTTTTTTGCCCAAGTATCTTTAAGCTGGACAGTTCGATTAAAAATAAGCTTATCTTCTTTGCTGTCAAGATCTGTCGAAAAATACCCTAACCTCTCAAACTGAAAGTGTTCCAAGGCTTTAGTATTCTTCACAAAAGGCTCTATAAAACATTTTTCCAACACTTTTAATGAACTCTTGTTTATGTGTTCTTTAAAATCTATTTCTTTATTTCCATCTGGAGCAGGCACATCAAATAAACGATCGTACAGACGCACTTCGCAATTTATGTTTTCCGTTGCAGACACCCAATGCAAAGTTCCTTTGACTTTCCTGCCATCGGGTGATTTTCCTCCTCGCGATTCGGGGTCGTAAGAGCAGTGAAGTCCTATTATGTTCCCATTCTCGTCTTTTACAACTTCATTGCAAGTTATGAAATATGCATATCTTAGTCTAACTTCTTGCCCAGGTGCAAGTCGGAAGAATTTTTTTGGCGCATCTTCCATAAAATCATCGCGCTCAATATAGATTTCTTTGGTAAAAGGGACTTGACGCTTCCCCATACTCTCATCTTCAGGATTATTCACAGCATCCAACATTTCAACAGATCCCTCGGGATAGTTAGTAATTACTACTTTCAGAGGGTCTAGTACAGCCATCACACGCTGTGCTCGTTTGTTAAGGTCTTCACGAATGCAGTATTCAAGCATGGAAATATCAATAGTACCATTCACTTTCGTGATACCTGCCATTTCTGAAAATCTTTTTATGGACTGAGGGGTATAGCCTCTTCTTCTCAATCCTGACACGGTGGGCATACGAGGGTCATCCCATCCTGACACGTATTCTTTTTCTACCAGTTCCAAAAGTTTGCGCTTGCTCATAACCGTATAGTTAAGGTTTAAACGAGCAAACTCATATTGGTTGGGTCTATAATCATCGCTTGTTTTCAGATGTTCTATAAACCAATCGTACAAAGGGCGGTGCACGTCAAATTCCAAAGTACATATAGAATGAGTAATACCTTCAAAGTAATCTACCTGACCATGGGCGAAGTCGTACATAGGATATACTTTCCATTCATTACCTGTCCTGTGATGAGGCTTATGTAATACTCTATAAATAACAGGATCGCGAAACAACATATTCGACGAACTCATATCTATTTTAGCCCTCAACACCATTTTCCCTTCCTCAATATCTCCTTTGTTCATAGCGTAGAACAACTCCAAATTCTCTGAAACAGGTCTATTCCGGTATGGACTTTCCTTCCCTGCTATAGTGGGAGTTCCTTTTTGCTCCGATATTGTAGCTGAGTCCTGCTCGTCGACATAAGCAAGTCCTTCGTGTATTAGTTTGATTGCAAAGTCAAAAAGTCTTTTAAAATTATCCGAGGCATATTTTATCTCACCATTCCACTGATAACCAAGCCACTTAACGTCCTCCACTATAGCTCTAACATAAGATTCTTCCTCTTTCGTTGGGTTAGTATCATCAAAGCGCAGGTTGCATTTGCCCTTGTATTTTTCTGCTACGCCAAAGCTAACCCAAATAGCCTGAGCATGTCCAATATGCAAAAATCCGTTTGGCTCTGGAGGAAAGCGTGTATGTATGCGTCCATCATTTTTATTATTGCTAAGGTCTTTTTCTACAATTTGGTGTATAAAATTCTTTTTCCCGCTAGACTCTTTATTTACTTCCTCTGTCATGATCTGATTATTTTAAAACACAAAGCTAGAAAATTTAAATGAAATCAGAATAATAGTTATACCTTTGTTATATCAAAATTAGAATTTAATGATATTGAATTTAGTATTTTTAGTCGTGGGGCTTGCTATTTTGTTATACGGAGCCAATATCCTGATTGATTCAGCATCAACATTAGCACGCAAGTTTAACGTCCCCAACATAGTTATTGGACTCACAATCATAGCCTTCGGAACTTCCGCTCCTGAGTTGGCGGTTAATATAGTATCTGCTATCAATGGCAATACCGAACTAGTATTTGGTAATGTAGTTGGAAGCAACATCTTTAATATTCTTGGCATACTCGGAATAACAGGGCTTTTTAGTGCCTTGGTGGTAAATAAAAACACAACGTGGATAGAGATTCCTCTAGTACTTTTGGCGGCCGTTACACTGTTCATTGCTGGTTCTGACGCTATTATCGACGGCGGAGCTGAGTCTGTCATATCGCGCTCAGAAGGCTGGCTGCTATTATCTTTTTTCTTTATCTTCATGGGCTACAACATATCTTTAGTAATAAAGAATAAAAAAGAAGGTATAACAGATGACAAAAACGACACCCCAACAAAATCACATAGCACGCTAATCTCCATACTGCTTATAGCATTGGGACTGGCAATGCTCATCGGAGGAGGACGATTGATTGTTACTGGAGCTAGCAAAATCGCATCGCTACTAGGAATGTCCGAACGAGTTATAGGTCTAACCATCGTGTCGATAGGGACTTCTCTACCCGAGCTTGTAACCTCAATAATGGCAGTAAGAAAGGGTAACACCGACATTGCTATCGGAAATACTGTTGGCTCTAATATTTTCAACTCCTTTTTGGTGTTGGGGGTATCAGCAACCATAACTCCCGTTACCGTAGGTGGGGCAGCCACTCTTGATTTATTGGTAAATCTTCTTGCTTCAGTTTTGCTGTTCGTTTTTATTTTTACTGGAAAGGGCCGCAAACTAGAACAGTGGGAAAGTCTAGTATTTATACTTATCCTAGTTTCTTACATGACTTGGCTAGTTACTAGCTAGAGTTTGTCCATAAAGTCAAGAGCCTGAACTATAAAGTCCAGTATCTGTGTTAATAATGCCCCTACCTTTCTTGTCATTATGAACAAGCGCTAGTCAGAACGGTGCTAAACAACTTAATACGGATCTACATCAAGATAAGCAAATACTGTCGAAAAACCTTTCTTGCTTCTTGCTTTATCTAGGTGCTCTAGGATGTTGCTTTTTATTGTTTGTAGCTGTTCTTTTTTCTCAACCTTTAACCATATTTCTTTTCGATAGTACAGTTGAACTTTCGAAATCAAAGGATACTCAGGACCTAATATTACACAGGACAAAGAGGCTCTTAGACCCTCAGCAACAAGATCGGCAAAGAGGTTTACGACTTTGAAATCTTTGTGTCGCATTATTATTTTAATCATTCTAAAATAGGGTGGATATGAGAACATCTTTCTCTCCAACATCTGCTCTACGTAAAAAGTATCGAAACTATCGTGCAGCAAATGTTTAAAAATGGGGTGTTCGGCTTGCATTGTCTGAATAATAACATGTCCTTGTTCCTTGCGTCGACCTGCTCGTCCACTCACCTGCGTTATGAGTTGGTACGCACGTTCTATAGCCCTAAAGTCTGGGAAACTAAATATAGAATCGGCGTTAAGAACCCCAACTACTTGTACCCCTTTAAAATCCAAGCCCTTGGCTATCATCTGAGTTCCCACAAGAATGTCTATATTCCCAGATGAGAAATCCTCGATTATGCGATTTAGTGTAGTTTTAGAACTTGACACATCTAAGTCAATACGCCCAACGGTTCGTTCGGGGAAGAGTGTTCTAACTTCATCTTCTATTTTCTCTGTTCCAAAACCTCGCATTACCACTTCATTCCCACACGATGAGCAAGTGCGCAATACCGACTTGCTTTCCCCACAATAATGACAAACTAACTTGCCTCGACCTTTATGAAAGGTCAGGCTCACATCACAGTTGTTGCATTTAGGTATCCAGCCGCAACTAGCACATTGGAAGAATAATGAATAACCACGTCTATTCTGAAATAATATCACTTGCTTGCCTGCATCCATGGCGTCAACCATAGCATGGCACAATTCTGGCGTCAGATGAGCTTTCATCTGACGGCGTTTATATGCTCGCCTCAAATCGACAACACTTATCTTCGGGAGCTTTACACCTTTGTAGCGCTCATTCAGCTCCACAAATCCATATTTACCACTCTGTGCGTTGGCAAATGTTTCAAACGATGGTGTTGCTGTTCCAAGTAATACTTTCGCTCCGTACTGTTTTGCCAATATTATAGCAGCGTCACGAGCATTATAGCGTGGAGCAGGATCTTGCTGCTTATAGCTTGCATCATGTTCCTCATCAATTATTATCAATCCTAAATCGGCAAAAGGCAGAAAAATTGAGGACCGAGTGCCGACAACTAAGTCCAGCCTGCTTTCAGCCTGTGTTTTAGACACTTCTTTCCACACGGCAATCTGGTCGGTATCGGCAAAGCGAGAGTGGTAAACGCCAACTCTATCTCCAAATATCTGCTTCAGTCTAATTACGATCTGCGTTGTCAGAGCTATTTCTGGCAGGAAGTAGAGGACCTGCTTTCCTTGCTTGATATACTCGTTTATTAGGTGAGTATATACCTCTGTTTTTCCACTCGATGTTACTCCTTTTAGTAACACTGCCGACTTTCCTTTAAATATATTTTTTACGCTTAATAGTGCTTTCCCCTGCGAAACAGACAAGGTTCTTAAAGACAATGCATCTCTGCTCTCATGATGTACTGTATCCCAATAATCTAATGTTTGCAGTGACAGATAGTTTTGACCTTCCAAACTTCGTAGTATCGCACTGTTACACCGAGATTTATCAAGGAGTTCTTTTCTCAGAATGCACTTATCTCCTTTTTCATCAATAAGGTATACAAACAACTCGAATAATATTTTTTGTTTAGGTGCACGCCTTAATGCAAACAAGGCTTCATCAACATCCTTCTTATTTTTAATTTTGCTACCAAATTCCACAACCTGAACTTTGCGAGCCTCAATACTGCCTCCAATAGTCTCTTGTAGATATATGGCTTCTTTTTCTATAAGTCCGCTGATGGTGCTTGTAGCAAATCCCCTCGGATACTTACTCTCTAAATCCAGCAGGGTAAGTCCCTGATGATTAGAGACTATCAGCCACAATGCCTTTTCTTGAGGTGATAATTTGTTACTTTCCGTAAAAACCTCATTAGGGAAAAGTCGCGACTTGCTCTCCATCTTCAATCCCGAAGGCAAAGCAATGCGCATAGTGTCTCCAAGAGTACAACAATAATAATCAGAAATCCACTTCCAGAACTCTAATTGTTTGAGGTTGACAATTGCACTAGAATCCAGCACGCTATCAATTTGTTTATAATCTGTCTTGTCTGTATCATCTCTATTTCTGAGGGCATAAACAATTCCGACGTAGAGTTTTCTTACCCCCATCTGAACTACAACTCGCTGTCCTACACTCACTAGGTTTTCTTGCCCACTTGCAAGCTCGTAAGTATACAGCTGACGTAAGGGCAATGGTACTACTATATCGGCTAATATTTGCTTCAAACTTAATTCTTTTGTATAAAAAATGGCTCAACTGCTTGTGCAATTGAGCCACTAATATAGTCATTTTATAATTATTTTATGGCAAGTAATTCGACTTCGAACACCAATACGGCATTAGGTGGGATAACTCCTCCTGCACCAGTTGCTCCGTAAGCTAAATGTGGAGGGATTACAAGTTGCGCTTTATCGCCAACCTTTAGCAAGGCAATGCCTTCGTCCCAGCCTTGTATAACATGCCCAGCTCCTAAAGGAAATTCTATTGGCCTCTCTCGCTTGTACGAAGAATCAAAAATAGAACCGTCGCTCAATCGACCTTCATAATGCACCTTTACTGTATCTCCAGTCTTAGCTTGTTCACCATCGCCCGACTGTAAGATTTTATATCTAAGTCCAGAAGAGGACTTCTTATAACCTTGTGACAGTCGCTCTATCTCAGCTTCGGCACGCTCTTGTGCTTGTTGTTCTTTGTTGGCAATAGCTTTCATTTCTGCTTCAAATACAGATTTCGCATCAAATGCCTCTGCACATCCTCCTCTCCGCTCTATTTTTATCGAAAGGATTTTATCTCCTTGCAAAGAACTCATTACCACATCTATGCCCTCGACAACTTTTCCAAACACTGTATGTTTACCATCCAGCCAAGGGGTTGGCACATGAGTGATAAAGAACTGACTTCCGTTGGTTGATGGTCCAGAATTTGCCATTGACAAAACACCAGGAAGATTGTGACACAACTCCTTGTGAAATTCATCTCGAAACTTATAACCAGGGTCTCCTGTTCCAGTTCCTTGTGGACATCCTCCTTGTATCATAAAGTCTTGGCTGTCGCCATTGGCAAGGCTTATCACTCTATGGAAGTTCAGCCCATCATAATACGGTTCTCCCAGTGGTTTTGCTGAGTTTTTTAAAAGCCCCTCTGCTAGACCAACGAAATTGGCTACTGTTAAAGGAGTCTTTTCATACTCCAACTCTATTAATATATCGCCCCTAGAGGTCTTAATACGTGCAAATATTCCTTCCATATATTTTTATTCTCCTACTACTTCTTTATTCATTTCGTAAAGATCCATCGGGAAGTCCCTCTTTCCTTTAACACACTTATTAAAAGGAACATGAACTATCTCACTATCTTTTATTCCTACCATTATGCTTTTCTGGTCATCTAGCAGGGCATCAACAGCACCTACCCCCATTCTCGTTGCCATTATCCTATCTATGGCCGTGGGATTTCCTCCTCTTTGCATATGCCCTAGTATCGAAACTCTAACCTCAAACTTTGGATTTTCTTTTTTTACTCTTTCGGCAACTGCTATTGCTCCACCATGCTCATCCCCTTCTGCGACAACAATGATTCCGCTTGTTTCTTTTTTCTTCACTCCCTTCCTAATAAATCTATCCAAATCATCATCTTCATCGACTTCAGGAATCAAAATAGCTTCGGCACCACAAGCTATTCCACTATAAAGAGCTAAGTCTCCTGCATCATTGCCCATTACTTCAACAATAAAAATTCGACCATGCGAACGAGCTGTGTCTTTAAGTTTATCAATAGCTTCCACGGCTGTATTAAGTGCCGTATCATGTCCGATAGTATAGTCCGTGCCATACATGTCGTTATCTATTGTTCCAGGTATGCCAACAATGGGAATATCTGTCTCTTGTGTAAACAGCTGTGCTCCAGTAAACGTACCATCTCCTCCAATTACAACGAGAGCGTCGATACAGTGAGTTTTCAGATTTTCGTAGGCTTTTATACGTCCTTCTACCGTACGAAAATCGTTACAACGAGCCGTCCTGAGGATTGTTCCTCCTTGGTGTAGTATGCCACTGACACTGCGTGTACTCAAGTGTGTAAAATCGCAATCAATCATTCCTTGATAACCTCGTCTGACGCCTATTACTTTTATTCCTTTTTTGATGGCACTACGTGTAACTGATCGTATTACAGCATTCATTCCTGGAGCATCGCCTCCCGAAGTAAGAATGCCGAGTTTGTTTATTCTCTTTTTAGATTTATTGTTCATTTTATTATCTTTTTCTTTGTGTATGCAAACACAAATACTCAAAGCAAAAGTACGCAAAACAAGCTTGCTTACAGAATTCTGAATGTTACATTTAAATAAAATTTCTCACCGTTGGCTACACCTTAACCCAGAATATACACTAGCTTACCTATTACGTAGCAGAACTGCGCAAGTAGGGCTTTGGTGTATATTTTGGGTCTAATGCAAAAACGGCTCCTGCATAAATAGGAGCCGTTAATATCGTCATCATAAATAATTTGTCTATGCTTGTGGCAAATTATCTATAAACCCTCTATGCCCAGAGCTGTTAGGATTTCCATTCATATCGATGGGAGAAAATTGCTGTTCGTACCTCTGTATATTTTCTCCTAAACTCAAATATAAACTCTTTGCATTCTCGGGAGTCATAATAATTCTAGATTTAACTTTTGCTTTCGTTACACCAGGCATCAAGCGCACATAGTCTATCACAAACTCTGATGCCGAATGTGCGATGATAGCTAAATTAGCATATGTACCCTGAGCTACATCCTCATCCAGCTCAATATTGATATTTTGCTGATTATTCTTCATACTATTACTATTCATTGTATCATTACTCATTTCCGAATATTTTTAAGTGTTACTTCTGCTTTTTCAACTTATCAAACTCTTCTTGAGAACCAACAATAATATTCTTATACTCGTTCAAGCCTGTACCTGCTGGAATTAGATGCCCACAAATTACATTCTCTTTCAAGCCTTCCAAATAGTCTACTTTACCTTGTATTGCAGCCTCGTTAAGAACCTTTGTGGTTTCTTGGAACGATGCAGCAGACAACCAGCTCTTAGTTTGCAAGGCTGCTTTAGTTATTCCTTGCAGAATCTGCGATGATGTGGCTGGCACGACGTCTCTAGTTTTCACAAGCTGAAGGTCTTTTCTTTTCAATAAAGAGTTTTCTTCTCTAAGCTTTCTAGCTGTAACAATCTGACCTGCCATAAAGTTTTGGGAATCGCCAGCATCTTCAACATATTTCTTTCCATACATCCACTCATTCTCCTGAAGAAAGTCCTGTTTGTCAACCACTTGCTTTTCGAGAAAACGCGTATCACCTGGATCTTCAATCACTACTTTGCGCATCATCTGACGAACAATGACTTCGAAGTGTTTATCATTAATTTTCACACCTTGTAATCGGTAAACATCCTGAACCTCATTTACTATAAACTCCTGTACTGCTGTTGGTCCTTGTATCAACAAAATATCAGCAGGTGTAATAGAGCCGTCAGAAAGCGACGTTCCTGCTTTAACATAATCAGACTCTTGAACCAAGATCTGTCGAGACAATGGAACTAGATACTTCTTTATATCTCCTCTTTTGGACGTAACTATTATTTCTCTATTTCCTCTTTTTATTTTTCCGAAGCTAACTTCTCCGTCGATCTCCGAAACTACTGCTGGGTTGGATGGGTTCCTTGCCTCGAACAGCTCTGTTACTCTGGGAAGTCCCCCCGTAATATCACTTGCCTTGCCCGAAGAACGTGGAATTTTAACTAAGATATCTCCTTCGTTTACAACCTTGTCTTCGCTCACCGAGACGTGTCCGCCTACTGGTAAGTTATACGAGCGAATCAGTTCCCCTTTATCGTCAAGAATACGAAGAATTGGGTTTTTATTTTTGTCTCGTGTTTCGATTATAACAATCTCACTTAAGCCCGTTTGATCGTCTGTATCATATCTAAAAGTAACACCTTCGATTAAGTTCTCAAATTGCACCTTTCCTCTATATTCAGACACAATGACCCCATTATATGGATCCCATTCACAAATCAGCTCTCCTTTGGCAACTTCGGCTCCATTTTTAACAAATAGATGAGCTCCGTATGGAATATGGTTTGTATAAACAGCTATGCCTGTAGTTTTATCAATGACCTTCAGTTCGGCAAGGCGACTTGTCACGATATCAATCTTTTTCCCAGAATCGCTTTTCCACGAAACAGATTTCAACTCTTCAATCTCGACAATACCAGGGTATTTAGAAATCAATGAAGATTGGGTAGATATGTTACCCGCAATACCTCCAACGTGGAACGTTCTAAGAGTTAACTGTGTGCCTGGCTCCCCTATCGATTGGGCCGCGATAACTCCCACAGACTCTCCCTTCTGAACCATTCGCCCGCTGGCCAAGTTACGACCGTAACATTTTGCACAAATCCCAACCTTAGCCTCGCAAGTAAGCACCGATCGAACTTCTATTGTCTCTATCGGCGACTGCTCAATCTTTTTTGCTACATTGTCTGTAATCTCATCTCCTGATTTCACTAGTAGCTCTCCTGATACTGGATCCGTAACATCATGTACAGAACAACGCCCTACAATCCTCTCTTCCAATGAGGCTATTTCTTCTTCATTGTTTTTAAGTGATGATACACTTAATCCTCTAAGAGTTCCACAGTCAAACTCATTGACAACAACATCTTGAGAAACATCGACGAGCCTACGAGTAAGGTATCCTGCATCAGCCGTTTTAAGGGCTGTATCGGCAAGTCCTTTACGAGCACCGTGAGTAGAGATAAAATATTCTAATACTGAAAGACCTTCTTTGAAGTTTGACAAGATCGGATTCTCAATAATTTGAGCTGTAGTTGCTCCAGATTTTTGAGGTTTTGCCATCAGTCCTCGCATTCCGCAAAGCTGGCGAATTTGTTCCTTACTTCCCCTAGCTCCAGAATCTAACATCATATACACTGAATTAAATCCTTGCTTATCTTTACTCAAGGTATCCATTACCGACTGAGTTAGCTTAGAGTTAGCATGTGTCCATACATCAATAACTTGGTTATAACGCTCGTTATTGGTAATCAATCCCAAGTTATAGTTACTCATGATACCTTCGACATCAGAGTAACCATTGTTTACAATATCTTTCTTATCTTCAGGAATGACTACATCTCCTAAGTTAAAGGATAATCCACCTCTATATGCCATTTGGTAACCTAAATCCTTGATGTCATCCAAGAATTTAACGGTTTTTGCGTTATCGCATTTCTTGAATATATCGGCAATAATACCTCTCAAAGCTCTTTGTGTAAGGACGTTATTTATATAGCCAGCTTCTTCGGGCACGTGCTGATTAAATAATATTCTTCCTACAGTTGTTTTTGTAATATGCGTGAAAGGGTTAACGTCATCATCAACACTTCTTTCCTGCAATCTAACTTCTACTTCAGCATGTAGTTCTACACGTTTCTCATTGAATGCTATAATTGCTTCTTCAGGCGAGTAAAACTTAAGACCTTCTCCTTTAGCCCCTTCTCTACTTTTCGTCATATAATAAAGTCCGAGAATCATATCCTGGGACGGAACTTGTATTGGAGCCCCATTTGCTGGATTCAAAAGGTTGTGTGATGCCAACATGAGCATCTGAGCCTCTAATATAGCTGCGTTGCCTAGAGGAAGATGAACTGCCATTTGGTCACCATCGAAGTCTGCATTAAATCCTGAACATACCAAAGGATGCAACCTGATTGCTTTGCCCTCAATAAGTACGGGTTGAAAAGCCTGAATAGACAAGCGGTGCAATGTTGGCGCACGATTGAGAAGTACAGGATGTGCTCTGAGAACATTTTCTAGAATATCAAAAATAACAGGGTCTCTCCTGTCAACTATTTTTTTTGCCGATTTGACAGTTTTAACTATCCCTCTTTCTATAAGTTTTCTTATCACAAAAGGCTTATATAGCTCTGCTGCCATATCTTTTGGTAATCCACACTCATGGACTTTTAAAGATGGACCGACAACAATAACGGAACGCGCAGAATAATCTACTCGCTTACCTAGTAGGTTCTGACGAAAACGCCCCTGCTTACCTTTTAAACTGTCGCTAAGTGATTTTAATGGTCTGTTGCTGTCCGTCTTGACAGCATTAGATTTGCGAGAGTTGTCAAACAATGAATCTACCGCTTCCTGTAGCATTCTCTTCTCATTTCGAAGAATAACTTCTGGAGCTTTAATCTCTATCAGGCGCTTAAGCCTGTTGTTCCTTATAATAACACGTCTGTATAAATCGTTCAGATCCGAAGTTGCAAAACGCCCTCCATCAAGAGGTACTAGTGGACGAAGTTCGGGTGGTATAACTGGAACTACTTTCACAATCATCCATTCAGGCTTGTTTATTTTCCGACTTCCCCTAAAATATTCAACCACCTGAAGTCTTTTTAAAGCTTCGTTTTTGCGTTGCTGTGAAGTTTCCACATTCGCCTTATGTCGTAGTTCGTGAGTTAGTTTGTCAAGATCTACCCTTTTAAGCAATTCATAGAGTGCATCTGCACCCATCAAAGCTATAAATTTATTGGGGTCTTCGTCGTCCAGGTACTGGTTCTCCTTAGGTAAGGTTTCGATGATATCCAAATATTCATCTTCTGTCAAGAAGTCTAAATATTTCACACCATTTTCTGCTTGTATACCTGGATTTACCACAACATACTTCTCGTAATAAACAATTGTATCGAGTTTCTTTGTAGGTATCCCTAACAAATAACCTATTTTGTTAGGAAGTGATTTAAAGTACCATATATGTGCAACAGGAACTACCAGGGCAATATGCCCCATTCTGTCTCTTCGTACCTTTTTCTCGGTAACTTCAACACCACATCTGTCGCATACAATGCCCTTATATCTGATTCGCTTATACTTCCCACAATGACATTCGTAATCCTTTACTGGCCCGAATATCCGTTCGCAAAATAAGCCATCTCGCTCTGGTTTATAGGTTCTGTAATTTACAGTTTCGGGCTTTAGAACCTCTCCATGAGAACGCTCCAAGATCTCTTCTGGAGACGAAATACCTATTGTAACTTTCGAAAATGAAGTCTGAATGTTAGTATCTTTTCTAAATGTCATAACTATATGTTGTTATGTAATTGTTTTTTGTTCTTAATCCTAATTCTTTTTAGTCCATGGTAACGCTCAAACCTAAACCTCGAAGTTCATGTAATAATACATTTAACGACTCAGGCATACCAGGTTCAGGCATAGGCTCTCCCTTTACAATAGACTCATATGTCTTGGCTCTTCCAAGCACATCGTCAGACTTAACTGTCAAGATTTCTTGCAGTATGTGCGATGCTCCAAAAGCTTCTAGTGCCCAGACTTCCATCTCCCCAAAACGCTGACCACCAAACTGAGCCTTTCCGCCCAGAGGCTGCTGTGTAATAAGAGAGTAAGGTCCAATAGAACGAGCATGCATTTTATCTTCCACCATGTGCCCAAGCTTCATCATATAAATAACTCCGACTGTGGCTTCTTGGTCAAACTGCACTCCTGTCCTTCCGTCGTAAAGTCTTGTTCGTCCAAACTCGGGAACTCCTGCTTTGTTAGTAAAATCTGTAATCTGCATAATAGATGCACCGTCAAATATTGGGGTTGCGAACTTAATTCCCAAACGACGACCTGCCCACCCAAGCACAGTCTCATATATTTGCCCCAAGTTCATCCGCGATGGTACTCCTAGTGGATTAAGTACAATATCCACAGGCGTCCCGTCCTCCATAAAAGGCATGTCCTCCTGACGAACTATGCACGATACAATACCTTTGTTACCGTGTCGACCTGCCATTTTATCACCTACTTGGAGCTTGCGTTTTTTAGCAATATAAATCTTTGCCAATTTTACGATACCTGTCGGTAATTCATCCCCAATGCTCAAACTATAACGATCTCGCTTTAACCTAGCTTCCAGAGCCTTACACTTAGAGATGAAATTATAAATCAACCGAGTCACCATTCCTGAAATCCTCTTATCGGAACACCAATTATTAGGATTTATATTATTAAAGTCTATCTCTTCAAGCTTCTTCACCGTGAATTTACTCCCCTTGGAAATATATTCTTGACCCAAATAGTCTTTTACTCCCAAAGAGTTATTGCCTTCAAGTAGCTCCCACAGCTTATCCATCAATATAGATCTTACTGCAACAAGCTCTTTTTCGTACACTTGTTCTCTTTGTTCCAGCCTCTCTTTGTGAGAATTCTTATTTTTTTTGTCTTTTTCTAAACGAGAGAATAGTTTTTTCTCAACCACTATACCTTTTAACGAGGCAGACGCTTTTAACGAGGCGTCTTTGACATCTCCTGCTTTATCGCCAAATATCGCGCGAAGGAGTTTCTCCTCAGGCGAGGGGTCAGACTCTCCTTTAGGTGTAATTTTTCCTATCAGAATATCGCCAGGTTTTACTCGTGCTCCGATTCGAATCATTCCGTTTTCATCCAAATCTTTAGTAGCTTCTTCACTAATGTTTGGAATATCCGATGTAAACTCTTCTACTCCTCGTTTTGTGTCTCGCACTTCAAGAGAGTATTCATCTATATGTATTGACGTAAAAACATCATCCGAAACAACTCGCTCCGAAACCACAATAGCGTCCTCATAGTTGTATCCCTGCCATGGCATAAAGGCAACCATCAAATTGCGTCCTAGAGCCAACTCTCCTTGTTCAGTGGCATATCCTTCTGTAAGAACTTGCCCCTTGGTTACTTTTTGCCTCTTTGTAACAATTGGCTTAAGATCCACACAAGTACTTTGATTAGTTTTTCTATACTTCGCTAGTTTATATGTCTTAACATCAGAGTCGAAACTTACAAACTTCTCATCCTCTGTTAAATCATATTTAATTGAGATAGTGTTTGAATCAACAAACTCAACAACTCCATCATTCTCTGCAACAACGTGTATCTTAGAATCTGTAGCAACTGATGTTTCAAGCCCTGTACCAACAATTGGAGACTCAGGTCTTATAATTGGGACAGCTTGTCGCATCATGTTAGACCCCATCAATGCTCGGTTTGCATCGTCATGCTCTAAGAATGTAATTAATGAAGCAGCAACAGAAGCTATTTGATTAGGACCTACGTCCATAAGGTTAACCTCCATTTTATCGACAAGAGGGTAATCTCCGTCTAGCCTCGATTTTACTTTATCATTCTCAAAATTACCATCTTTATCGATAGGTGCATTGGCTTGAGCTATGATTTTGCCTTCTTCTTCTTCAGCTGTAAGGTATATTATACCGTTAGCTGACATATCTACTACTCCATCAGATACTCGTCTATATGGAGTAGTAATAAAGCCCAAATTATTAATCTTAGCAAAAACACAAAGAGAGGAAATCAATCCGATGTTGGGTCCCTCTGGTGTTTCAATGGGACAGAGTCTACCATAGTGTGTAAAATGGACGTCACGAACCTCAAAACCAGCACGCTCTCTAGACAGCCCTCCTGGACCTAATGCTGACATGCGTCGTTTGTGTGTCATCTCTGCCAGAGGGTTGGTTTGGTCCATGAACTGCGACAGTGCATTTGTACCAAAAAATGAGTTTATTACTGATGACAGAGTTTTTGAGTTAATCAAGTCTGTTGGAGTAAAAACTTCATTGTCACGAACATTCATCCTTTCGCGAATTGTCCTTGACATACGAGCCAAGCCGACTCCAAATTGTGTCGCCATCTGCTCGCCTACTGTTCTTACTCGTCGATTACTCAAATGGTCAATATCATCAATGTCGGTCTTAGAATTTATTAATTGAATAAGATACTTCACAATTTCGATGATGTCATCTTTTGTAAGCACCTTATTATTCATATCTATATTCAGATTCAACTTCTTGTTGATTCTATATCTACCAACATCTCCTAAATCATATCTTTTATCTGAGAAGAATAATTTATCAATAACTTCTCTTGCTGTAGCCTCATCTGGCGGTTCAGCATTTCGTAGTTGTCTATATATGTGTGTTACAGCTTCCTTTTCAGAGTTGCAAGAGTCTTTGTGTAAAGTATTGTATATTATAGCATAATCCTGCATATTTGCGTCTTCCTTATGCAGTAGTACTGTTGGTACTTTAGCCTCTATAATCTGCTCTATATTTTTTTCATCGATTACTGTTTCGCGTTCTATTATTACTTCATTACGCTCTATCGACACTACTTCGCCAGTATCCTCATCGACGAAATCCTCAATCCATGTTTTTAGAACCCTAGCGGCCAATTTTCTGCCACTAATTTTCTTTAAGTTTGTTTTGTTTACCTTTATTTCATCTGCCAGGTTAAATATTTCAAGAATGTCCTTATCACTTTCAAAGCCTATGGCTCTAAATAGTGTAGTTACAGGCAACTTCTTTTTTCTGTCAATGTAAGCATACATGACATTATTAATATCGGTGGAAAATTCAATCCATGAACCTTTAAAAGGGATTATTCTAGCCGAATATAGTTTTGTTCCATTTGAATGTACACTCTGTGCAAAGAAAACTCCAGGCGACCTATGCAACTGAGAAACAACAACTCTCTCTGCTCCATTTATAACAAAAGTTCCTCTATCTGTCATATATGGAACTGTGCCTAGGTACACATCCTGAACCACAGTATCGAAATCCTCATGCTCGGGATCTGTACAGTGTAGTTTTAGTTTTGCTTTAATTGGCACGCTATATGTAAGTCCCTGGTCTACACACTCCTCAATACTATATCGAGGGTAATCTATTTGGTAATCTAAAAACTCTAGAACAAAATTGTTTCTAGTATCTGAAATCGGGAAATTTTCATTAAAAACAGAATAAAACCCCTCTTTTCTCCGCTGCTCCGGGGTGGAGTCCATTTGGAAGAAATCACGAAACGATTTAATCTGGATATCAAGAAAATCTGGATAATCAAAGCTTTTTTTTGTGGAAGAGAAGCTAATTCGTCCTCCCTGAATATTATATGACATGAATTAAAAATTAAGGACCTACATCTTCAAATACAACAAGGTTTAGACTCTCGTGAACACGAGAATCTAAACCAATAATACATTAATATACAGAGGACTACTTAATTTCAACCTCTGCTCCAGCTTCTTCTAACTGAGCCTTTAGTGCATCAGCTTCATCTTTTGACACTTTTTCTTTGATAGCTTTTGGAGCACTATCTACAACTTCTTTAGCCTCTTTCAATCCTAGGCCTGCAAGTTCTTTTACAAGTTTAACAACAGCTAGTTTAGACTGTCCACCAGCTTTTAATATTACGTCAAACTCAGTTTGCGCTGCTGCAGCATCATCTGCTTCTCCACCTGCTGCTGCTCCAGCAACAGCAACCGCTGCCGCTGCAGGTTCAATACCATACTCATCCTTAAGGATATCTGCTAACTCTTTTACTTCTTTTACAGTTAAATTTACTAATTCTTCTGCAAGTTTTTTAATATCTGCCATTGTATTTAAAGATTTTTAAATTATTAATTGATTAAGATGCCTTTTCTTCTAAGGCTTTCAAAACTCCTTGTAGGGTATTGCCTCCACTTTGGAGAGCCCCAACAACATTTTTGATTGGAGATTGTAATAAACCGATAACATCTCCGAGCAACTCTGTTTTAGATTTTATGCTAACTAGATCTGCCAAATGATTAGCTCCTACGTAAACACACTCTTCAGCATACGCTGCTTTCAACTCTGGTTTGCCTTTTTTGGCTCCCAATGTTTTTATAAGCTTTGCTGGTGCACTTGCTTGTTCACTAATCATTATTGCAGTGTTGCCACTCAAAACACTATTCATATCGCCAGTCTCTTTGTCGCAAGCGGCAAGAGCTAGGTTCATAAAAGTGTTTTTCACAACTGTTAGCTTAATATCTTTAGCAAAGCACTCCTTGCGCAAAGTCGAAGTTTGACTCGAATTCAAGCCCGAAATATCCACTAGATAGAAGTGGCTAGCTTCGTTCAGTTGCTCAGTTATTTGCTTAACTAACTCTATTTTATCTGACTTTTTCATATGTCAATTGCACTATTTGAAGTTTAAACTTCTTTTTGTTTTTAATTTGCTCCAATAGACTTCACGTCTACTGCAATACCAAGACTCATAGTACTAGATAATGTAACGCTCTTGATGTATGTTCCTTTTGAAGCAGAAGGTCTCAACTTAATAATAGTATTGATAAACTCCGAAGCATTGTCATGCAACTTCTTTGGGTCAAAAGATACTTTCCCAACCGACGTATGTACAATGCCAAATTTATCAACTTTAAAGTCTATCTTTCCTGACTTAACTTCAGATACGGCTTTACCTATTTCAGGTGTAACTGTTCCACTCTTAGGATTAGGCATCAAGCCCCGAGGTCCTAAAATTCTACCAATAAGACCAAGTTTTCCCATTACCTGAGGCATAGTTATAATGACATCTACATCTGTCCAACCTCCTTTAATCTTATCGATGTAGTCGTCCAATCCCACAAAATCTGCTCCAGCTTCTTTAGCTTCGGCTTCTTTCTCGGGAGTAACTAATGCCAGGACTCTTACGTCCTTTCCTGTGCCATGCGGAAGCGACACAACACCACGCACCATCTGATTGGCCTTACGAGGATCTACCCCCAGACGTACATCTATATCGACAGAGGCATCAAACGTCGTATAAGATATTTCTTTAACTAGGCTTGTTGCTTCTTCCAATGAATAGAATTTGTCCTTTTCGACCTTTTCTAATGCGAGCTTTCTTTTCTTCGAAATTTTTCCCATTGCAATAATTTTTTAATTTTCTAATGGAGAGTCACCCGTAACTGTAACTCCCATACTTCGTGCTGTGCCCGCTACCATGCTCATTGCTGATTCGACTTTAAAGCAATTCAAATCGCTCATTTTGCTCTCAGCAATCTCTCGTACCTGATCCCACGTAATAGACCCTACCTTTTTAGTATGGGGCATTGGTGATCCTGCTTTCAATTTGGCGGCCTCTAACACTGAAATAGCAATAGGTGGTTGTTTAATTATGAAGTCAAAAGACTTATCTGCAAAAACAGTTATAACTACCGGCAACACCTTACCTTGTTGGTCTTGTGTTCTGGCATTAAACTGCTTACAGAAGTTCATAATATTAACCCCTTTGGCTCCCAGTGCTGGACCGACAGGTGGCGAGGGGTTTGCCTGACCACCCTTAATCTGTAATTTAATTAATCCTGCGACTTCTTTAGCCATAATATAATATTTAAAAAATACTTTTAATTTCTACTGTCCTCTTTCTACCTGCATAAAGCTAAGTTCCAGGGGAGTTTTTCTTCCAAAAATCTTAACCATCACTTTAAGCTTCTTTTTGTCGTCGTAAACTTCCTCTATAGTGGCGCTAAATCCAATAAAAGCGCCATCAATAATTTTTATGGTCTCTCCAACGACAAAAGGGACGTTCATTAGTTCGTCAGCCTCTGCCAACTCGTCTACTCGACCCAGAATTCTATTAACTTCAGAATCTCTTAAAGGCATTGGATCTCCTCCTTTGGTTTCACTCAAAAAGCCTATAACGTTTCTTACGTTCTTGAGCACATGCGTAACCTCTCCAACAAGAGCTGCTTCTATTAATACATAACCAGGAAAAAAACTACGATCCTTGCTAACCTTTTTCCCATTTCTAATTTGATAAACTTTCTCCATCGGAATCAAAACTTGAGAAACATAGCCAGCAAGCTCGCCACCATTCATCTCCCCTTCAATAGATTCCTTTACTTTCTTTTCTTTACCACCTACTGCTCGAATAACGTACCATCTGTGCTTGAGTTCTGTCATAATCAACAAGATATAAAATAAGCTTATTTAGATACTCCGTAAATCAAATCAACAACAATATACTTAAACGAGACGTCCATCGCCAATACGAGTATAGCTATTATAACAGTAGCAATCATAACTATACCAGCACTAGTTTGCAACTCCTCCAATGTTGGCCAAGTAACCTTTGTAACTAGTTCTTTATACGACTCCTCTATATAGTTCTTCAATTTCATATTTTCTTTTTTGCTTCGGTGCTAGGTATTGATGTATCTCGCACATTCTTTATTAAGCCAGAATTAAAGGACTCGAACCTTTATAAACGCCTTGATTCTGCAAAAATAGTCCCAAGGGCTTTCCCCTCGGGACTTTTCATATTATTACGTATAATGAATTATACAATCTCGGTTATCTGTCCAGCACCTACTGTACGACCACCTTCACGAATAGCAAAGCGTAATCCAACATTTATTGCAACTGGAGTGATAAGTTCAACATCAATAGTTAAGTTGTCTCCTGGCATTACCATCTCTCGTCCTTCAGGAAGAGTTATCTCGCCTGTTACATCAAGTGTGCGGATGTAGAACTGCGGACGATATCTATTGTGGAATGGAGTGTGACGACCACCTTCTTCTTTCTTCAATACATAAACCTCTGCTTTGAATCTAGTATGAGGAGTTATTGAACCAGATTTTGCAAGAATCATACCACGCTTAATCTCGTTTTTATCGATACCACGAAGAAGTAAACCGACATTATCTCCAGCTTGACCTTCGTCGAGGATTTTGCGGAACATTTCAACTCCTGTACAAGTAGTTTTTTTACCATCTGCACCAAGACCGATAATTTCCATCTCGTCTCCAGTGTGGATAATTCCAGTTTCGATACGACCTGTAGCAACTGTTCCACGACCTGTAATAGAGAATACGTCCTCAACAGGCATCAAGAATGGTTTATCTTTATCGCGAGGAGGAACAGGAATCCATGTATCAACAGCATCCATAAGCTCCATCACTTTATCTTCCCATTTAGCTTCTCCATTAAGTGCTCCTAATGCAGATCCCATTATAACAGGAGTATTGTCGCCGTCGAATTCGTAGAAGCTTAGAAGATCACGTACTTCCATTTCTACAAGCTCTAGCAACTCTTCGTCGTCAACCATGTCTACTTTATTCAAGAAAACAACGATTCTAGGTACGTTCACCTGACGAGCAAGAAGGATATGCTCGCGTGTCTGTGGCATGGGACCATCAGTAGCGGCACAAACAAGAATTGCACCATCCATTTGGGCAGCACCAGTTACCATATTCTTAACGTAGTCAGCGTGACCAGGACAGTCAACGTGAGCGTAGTGACGATTTGCTGTTTGATACTCTACGTGAGATGTATTAATAGTTATACCTCTCTCTTTTTCTTCAGGAGCATTATCGATTGAATCGAATGCGCGCATCTCAGAAAGACCTTTCTTTGCCAAGACTGTTGTAATCGCAGCTGTCAGGGTAGTTTTACCATGATCCACGTGACCGATTGTACCAATATTCAGGTGCTCCTTGTCTCTGTTAAATTGTTCTTTTGCCATCTTATTCTATTTTTAAAATCAATTTGAGCCGAAGACGGGAATTGAACCCGTGACCTCATCCTTACCAAGGATGCGCTCTACCCCTGAGCTACCCCGGCAACGACAAATTGAGCGGGAGACGGGGTTCAAACCCGCGACCCTCAGCTTGGAAGGCTGATGCTCTATCAACTGAGCTACTCCCGCTAAAAAATGCCGTCCCTCATAAGGATTCGGTGTGGGGAGAGCAGGATTCGAACCTACGAAGGAATGATCCAACAGATTTACAGTCTGTCCCGTTTGGCCGCTTCGGTATCTCCCCAAGGGAGCCGATGGAGGGATTCGAACCCCCGACCCGCTGATTACAAATCAGCTGCTCTGGCCAACTGAGCTACACCGGCAAATACAATATTTCTTAGATCGTCACCTTCTTTATTTCTTAAAAGGCATGCAAATATAGATACTTTAATTTTACCCACCAAATAATCTGCGCTTTTTTTCAAAAAAAAGCGCAGATTATTACCTTAACTATTTCATTCTTTCTTTGTATTTGTCTATTTGTTTGCGCATTGCATCTACCGCCTGATCTATTCCTTTTTCAAATGATTCTTCTTGTTTTTTCACAAACAGATGATCGTGCGATGGCACTGACAGAGACAATTCTACTATTTTATTATTATGAGACTCGGGTTTATCAACCTTTAATGTAATCTCGGCTCCGATGATATTATCGAAGTACTGATTTAATTTTGTAACCTTTTTCTCTATTAGTTCAGTTAATTTCTGATCTGCGGTAAAACGTACGGCATTAATCTTAATGTTCATAATACTCAGTGTTAATTGTTTATATAATATATTCCAAGTCCTTCCTTCTGCAATTCACTTTTTATTTCATCTGTTTAAAATTCTGCAATAAGCAGTAAGCCTTAGACTTTATGCTTTTGCTGGTTTGTTAATCATCCTCCTGTGTGTAGTTAGGCTTATAGCTTACTGCATGAAGGTTTCATGACATAAATATAGTCAATTATTTTCTTCTAATACAAATTATTTTCCACTTTTGTTTATCTTTTTAAAACTCCTTTTTTACAAATACCCGACATCTATCTGGTAAACAACGAATTAAAAAAAATACAATCCACGTCTAAATTAGGACTTTTCCTTTCTGTGTGTGAAGAATTATTTTTTCGAATTAATCTTCCGCCCAAGGATGACTTTTTTTATAAACGCTTTTCAGTCTGTCTATTGTATTATGTGTATATACCTCCGTTGCAGAAAGGCTTTTATGCCCGAGTAGTTCTTTGACTGCATTTAAGTCTGCTCCATTATTTAGTAAATGCGTTGCATATGTATGTCGAAGAATGTGAGGGTTTACTTTACCCGAACTAGAAACTAGCTTCAGTATTTTACTTACAACTCGATATATTAGCATTGGGTAAGTTTGCTTACCTTTTGATGTTATTACAAAATACGGACTTTCTCCAATATCCTTTAATGTGGTTTTGTAATCTTGTAATTGAGATATAAAAGTCTTTGGAAATGGAATCAATCGTTGCTTCCTACCTTTGCCGATAACTTTAATAGTGCAGTTTAATAAATCTACGTCGTCTTTACGAAGACTCACTAACTCTCCAACCCTCATTCCTGTCGCATAAAGCAACAACATTACAGCTCTATCTCGCTTACCCTCAAAACTATCGTTAAACAACTGTTTATTTCGAAACATCATGTCCATCTCTTTAGTCTTAACAAAGGTTGGCAGACGTTGTTGCATTTTTGGCAGACGCACCTGACCCAAGGGCTCTGTAGCGATACCCTCCGTTTGTAGGTATCTGTGAAAAACTCGAAGAACTGAGACCTTACGACGTACGCTCTTTGGTGACAATCCGTTTTGCATCAGGCGAATTATCCAAAGCCTGATATTTACGACATTTATATGTGTAAATAAAAAATCTCCAAAATTTGAAGTGCAAAACTCTTCAAATTGCTGGAGATCTATTTTGTATGATTTTAGGGTATTATTTGAATACCCCAATTCGTTAATCAAATACTTATAGAAAGATTCCTTGCTGTCCATATCTACATATATACACAGGAATCACTGCAGAATTACTCTTCGCTCCCTCTGAGTTGTTGAATATAGATGGCTTTTTTTACCTCTTCTCTACGTCTAACGCTATACTTAATGAACGCCTGACGTCTACGCACCTCTCTCACTACGCCTGTTTTTTCAAATTTCCTTTTGAACCTTTTTAGGGCGCGTTCTATATTCTCGCCATCTTTTACCGGAACGATAATCATACTTCTATTGTTTAAATTTTTTGTTTTTATTTTTCTGACTGCAAAAGTACTTATTTTTATTCTTCTTGCAAGTATCTTTTGAAAAATATTTTGTCTTCTATTTTCTATTTATCCCTGATTATGCATTAGAGGGCTGTAATGAGTGCTCAAAGCTAGTTAAAATAAAGCTTTTGTCGACAGGGGCATAGCACCATAAAAGTTAGCGAGGTATTTATTTTGAAGAGATTTGGGCATGTAGCAGGCAAGCTAACGATATTCTGGGTTTGTATTTACTAGAACTTGTTTCTTCTTATTCTGATGTTAAACACTGCAAATATAATAGACATTAGCGGACTTAGGAGATTGAAAAAGCAATATGGCAAATAAGACAAAGTAGCTACTCCTAACACTTTTGCCTGCGTTGCTCCACAACTATTCCACGGCACTAACACCGATGTGATAGTACCAGAATCTTCTAATGAGCGACTTAGCACCTCTGGTGCCAGCCCTCGTTTCCTAAAGGCTCCGCTATATAAACGACCTGGGACAACTATTGCAAGGTATTGGTCTGACACTACAATATTGAAGAAAATACAAGTAACAACTGTAGATGTAACCAGTCCCCCTGCAGAGGTAACTTTTTTTACTAGTGGCGACACCAAAGTCTGCAACAAACCGCCTCCTTCCATCACTCCACCAAAGAACATCGCCGAAAGGATTAACCAGACAGTATTT
The DNA here is from genome assembly GCA_047974415.1 of Bacteroidales bacterium. Lineage (GTDB taxonomy): Bacteria > Bacteroidota > Bacteroidia > Bacteroidales > Prolixibacteraceae > JBKEAJ01. The sequence continues at coordinate 37,198 of JBKECH010000077.1, forward strand.
AGCATGCCCTGCATTCCTGCTGTAGAAAGCAGTTCCGATATGTTTGTATCCGTAGTATCAATACGGAAGCCTTCGAACATTGCAGTAAAGCAACCTTTGTAAGAGGACACTAATAAGTTATGCCCTTTGCCTGCAACTTGCTCTATCAATTCAGGTTGAAAAATTATGGCACAAACACAACCGACAAGAGAGCCTATCATCAAGGCTGGAAGCGCTGGAGTCTTCAAAGCAATTATCACAAATAATGAAACAGGAACCAACAGTAGCCATGGTGTAACATTAACGCTCTCGGAAATAACAGTCCTGAAATGCTCTATCTCTGTCATACTAACACCCGAGCCTTGCCCAGCACCAATAAAGGTAAATATCAATAGACTTATCAATATGGATGGCACAGTGGTAAACATCATGTATCGAATATGCTTGAACAAATCTGTTCCTGCCATAGACGATGCCAAATTGGTAGTATCACTCAATGGTGAAATCTTATCACCAAAATAGGCTCCGCTTATAACAGCCCCCGCAACAATTGCTTTATCAAACTGAAATGCATCACCCACACCAAGCAACGCAACGCCTATTGTGGCAATAGTAGACCAAGAACTGCCCGTTATGACCGACACTATCGCACAAATAATAACTGTTGAGGGCAAGAAAAATTCGGGCCTTAGCAAGTTCAGACCATAATATATTAGTGTCGGCACTGTTCCACTTATCAGCCATGTCCCTACTAACGAGCCTATAAATAGGAGTATAAGTACTGATGGCATTGCCTTCCCTATTGAATATAAAACCCCTTCGAACACTACATCCCAATCTCCTCCTAACCACCATATTATCAAAGCTCCTACAAATCCAGCAAGCAGTAATGCCAGTTGATTAGGTCCCGATAGAGAGTCTTCAAAGATTACAACATTTACAGATAGTAGAATACTCAGAAAAATTATAGGCAACAGTGCCTTGAAGTAGTTTAGATTCTTTTTCATCCTACTACCCTAATCATCAAAATCGTTACTTAGCACCCTAAACTCTATACGCCTATTGAGCATCCTCGCCACTTCTTGTTGTTCTTTCAACAAGCTTTCTATGAAAGCCTCTGAAAGTATTTGTCCCTCTTTTAGATATGAGTATTCTTTTGCTATTTCTTTATTTACAGTCTTTGGCCATGTTTCGCCATAGCCCTTAGCAATCAATCTTTGAGAGTTAACATTCCCTTCTGATATTAAGTAATTTACGACTGACTGAGCTCGTTTTTGCGACAATTGAGAATTGGATGTCGAGCTACCAATGTGGTCTGTATGTGCCATCAACTCTATTGTTATACTCGGGTTCGTTTTTAGCAAAGTTACTAAACTGTCTAATGCTCCTCTTGACTCTGGTAACAACTCCCATTTACCAAACTCAAAGTATATATTATCAAGTTTTATGGGGTCGCGAGTTGGCGTTAGCGATAAATCAACGTGAAACAACTTGCTCTCTTCGACGCCCATGGTCGAAAATGTATCTTTTGCATTTAGATATCCGTCTTTGTAAGCGGCTACTACATAGCGTACTTCTGGTTTAAGCAAAGTATTAAACTCTCCTTTAACAGCGCTAATTTTCAAGTTTGTTCCATCGGTACCTATAAGCCTTACTGTTGCACCATCCATCTGTGAAGAAGTGCCGTCATCCAGCACTCGCCCAAAAAGCTCCTGCTTAATCGGAGGAATCATGAAACTATATATATCATCGTTTCTAGAGCCTTCTCTATTGGATGTAAACATCCCTTGTTCTAGGCTCTTGTCAAAAAACACTATACCAAAGTCGTCTCCAGAGGAGTTAAACGGCACTCCCATGTTTACAATCTCCTCCACGTTATTTATGTCTTTATCAACTCTAAAAACATCAAGTCCTCCCATGCTAGGTTGACCATCAGAGCTAAAATATAAAGTGCCTTGGGGGTCCACATACGGGAACATTTCATTACCTGGAGTATTTATTCCTGCACCCATATTTATAGGAGCTCCCCACTCTCCTCCACCATCAGCCTTCATCGACTTCCAGATGTCATTCCCCCCATAACCTCCTCTTCTGTCAGACACAAAATACAAGGTGTTCCCATCTGGACTCAGCGCAGGATGAGCCACCACCAACGAATCCGCATCAAGTTTAACTCTCTGAGGATCTGAATAATTACCTCGCGTTTGATTGGTAACATATATAGCAGATGAAATATCCGTTTGCTTATCATACTGACAACGAGTAAAATATATAACCGAGCCATCGCTCGACACCGACACTGCCCCTTCGTCATCGTCTGTATCAATGACCCCATTAGCCTCCAGAACTCGGGGAGATTCCCATGCCAGTTCTTCTCTATTGAATCGCGAATAAAAAATATCATAATGCAATTCTCCTGTAACTGCACTTTTTGATTTTCCTGTAGTCCCTCGTCTGTTTGAGGAAAATATTATTTCCGCTTCTTTATTTCCTAAGTACTGCGAACAAAAATCGTTGGCATAAGAGTTTACCTCTTTCAGGTTCTCAACTACATACGGATGTGTCGCACTTGTCCATGACTCGATATTGCTACACGCTTGGAACCCATTTTTTGCTAATCTATTATTTTCCTCCTGACTTAACACGGTTGCATATAGTTCTTTTGCGTCTTCGTAGTTGTCATTAGTCTTTAGCATGTCAGCGTAGTGCAGTAATGCGTCTAGCCCTCCGTGATTTCTGCCAATGGTATTTTTATACCACGCTCGCGAATTATCATAGCGTCCGTACTTTCGATAGCATTCGGCAAGTTTTAAATACACTTCACTTCTTGAGTTAGACACTTTTTTCTTTCCTGCTTTGCGATATTTATGCGTTGCTTTTTCGTACAAGCCTCTTTTATAGGCCTTATCTCCATGATTCATATAATATTGGGCTGAGCACCCTAGAAGAAAAAAAGACACAATCATCGACACCACTAATGTTCTAAACCTCATGCTACTGATTTTTAACAAATATTCCGTACAAAACTACTCCAAATTTGCTTATCCCCCAAAACACTCCTCAAGTCATCTACTGCGCGCCTATATATAGAAGCTTCATCATCTAAGTCCCCTGTATCCCAACCCCCTACAATACTTACATCTCAAGATGATTATCAACACTCATAAAAAGGGTCATCCAAGAAAATTGGATGACCCTCAATAGCACCGAAATAATATTTTAAAATTTAAATCCCAATGTCAACATAAGAAGATTATCCATTGTCCTATGTTTTAGTAGCGGATCGGTTTTTGGTTTTGATGAATAATACGGCAAGGAATAAGATTCTGACCATCCTACTCTATAAGCCATATCTACATATGTAAACTTCCATCTATAACCAAACCCCACATTCAATGTCTGATAGAATGCGTCGGAGTTAGTATTCGCCGAGTTATACGCCGAGGCATAGTATTCATAGCCTCCCCTCAATGTAAAGGCTGGTGCAACATTATACTCCCCTCCTATTCTGAAATTATGACCTCCTTTAAGAGCATTATCAATCATCCGATTAGCGTCGCCAAATTCCTTCTGATTGTTGAATTTCCCTTTGTTATAGCTAACATATTCATACTCCGCATTTACGGAAGCAGACTTGCCAATAATGTAACTTCCACTCAGCAACACTCGCAATGGTGTTCTCAGATTGTAATCATATAAATTGCGATCCAAGGGCTCTATGTAGTATACTTCTTCTTGTTCATTTGTTGCTACATTGGTCTCATACAAAGATATGTCTGTCCAATAATCATCGCTAATTGCGTATAGAGTAGGAGTATGGAAGGCCAAGCCCAATCTCAAGGCATTATTCACCCTATAAATAGCCCCTATCTTGAGATTACATCCAACTCCAGATGTAAATATCTCCGAGTATTGATTATATTCATTAAGAAAGGTCTCAGAACCATCGGGGAATATTGCGGTAGCATTTGATTGGGTAAGTTCCTCATGTTCTGTTATCCTAGAGTACTTCAAATCTTGTATCCCAAAGGTCGCCCCCACATAAAGCTTATTATTAAAATTCAATGCTCCAGATATGAACCATTCATTTATACGTCCTTTTTCATCAATTGTTCTAGTCACTTTCTGACCTTTATAGTCCCCTTCCTGAATCCTATTGGAATATCCCGAATTGGCATCTCCTTGAATGAGATCTAATCCCAGAGCGGCATCTGCGTCTATGCCAGAAATATTTGGCACTGGTAAATTGCCCACCTTATCAAACGTAGAGTTATTGTAAAAGTAAGTATAATGATCCAATAGAGAAGAGTTACCTCCTGAGGTATGCATGTATTTGCGACTATTTAAGTCTGCCACTTTATTCATTCCAAAACCAAAGGCGCTACTTACTAACGAACCTCCACCCTTACTCGCAAATGGAGTGATGTACGAAAACTGATTAATATGCATCCTCACGACATCGTCAGTTCCTGTATAGGCTCCACTAGTATTAGTATTATTGAAAGACAAGCCTGTAGAGAAATTAAACTCCCCTCGCCTATAAAGTCCGAGCCCAGCAGGGTTGGTAGTAGCATTAGAGGCATCGCCCCCTAAAGCACTTATGGAATTACCCATCGACGTTGCTCTTGCCGTTGCTTGGTACCTATTGGTTGATATACCAAGATAATCGTTTATATTCTGAGCACTTAGTGCAAATGGCACTAGCGCAAATAACAACAAAACTATATTCTTCATCTGTTTAAAATTCTGCAATAAGCTGTAAGCTATAGGCTTTATGCTTTTGCTGGTTTATTAATCATCCTCCTGTGTGCAGTTAGGTTTATAGCCTACTGCATAAAGGTTTTCATCTGTTTACGACTTTACTAGCAACTGCTAACCAGTAGATTACGACTAACAGTTGTTTTTTTTGATTTTCAATGTTTTCTTTCCTTGTTTATAATCACCCTTCTGTGTGCCAAAATTTATTAGGCATAAAGATTCCGTTTGTTTATAATTTATTTGCTAATGAATATCTAAGTAGTAAGATTTTTTTAATTGGAGTCTCTCAATAAATCCAAGAATCTTAGCTAAAAAAAACAAGTCATTAAGGAGTGTGTCATTATATAAAGTAAACGCTGACACCGACCTTTATCCGACTCTAAATTATGATAACTCTACTCAGTGACGTCCTCCACCACCTCTAGACGAGCCCATACTTCTGCTACCGCCAGAACTCATGCCTGAAGAACGACTGCCGCCAAAAGAACCTGACGACCGACTGTAGCTTCCACTGGACCGTGATGTCGATGATGGTCTGCTATACGAAGAACCACTACGACTTGAACTCGACCTATTGTATGATGAATTAATTCTGCCTGAACTTGGTTTGCTATAAGATGAGCTCCTCGAATTTGAACTTCTCGAATAAGTACCCGAGCTCGAACGACGTGTTGCCGAACTACTTCTTGATACTGTACTCGGACGTGTTGCCCCCACTCTAGAACCCGAATTAATAGTCCTTGTTGTAGCCGATGAATTTCTAATGGTCGTAGAAGGGCGCGAACTGATTGTTCCTCTTGATGTTGCAACCCTCGAACCACTGCTGTTGCGAGTGTCCATCCTTGTTGTAGCTACTCTAGAAACTGAGCCCGAACGACTTGTTGCTGCTCTGCTGGTACTAGAACCTGACCTACTAGTCGCTACTCTGCCCGTGCTTGACTCCGAACGTGATGTTGCTGTGCGCCCCACTGTGCTGTTTGAATAACGGCTGTTTGTAGGATTACGGCTCACATGTCTTGCTCCGTAGGTGTAGTTATTAGAGTAATAAGCTCCGTTCCAATGAGCATGTCCCCAGCCAGGTCCATAGTAGTCCCAGCCAGCACCATAATAACCACATCCCCAATATGGATAATTCCAGCCCCAACCTGCTCCATAATAGCCCCCATAACTCCAATATGGGTTATACCATGACGAGTAGCCCCAATAAGGGTAGCCCCAACCAAGTCCTACTGAAAAATTCCACGAGGGTGTATTATCAACTATTACCACTTGATCGGGCTCATATACATACACGTCATGGAAATTCCTCAATCGTGCTGTATACGATAACTCTTCGTCATCAACATAGTAGTTATTAATAGTGTAATCACTTTCTCCATCATAATATAAGGTTGTATCGGTCTTGTTTTTACCAAGAGTTTTCAAATTCTGAAGCTGAACATCTACATACTCATCACTAGTCTTGCCGTCAGCTATAAAGTTCTGCATGGTCTTAGTGCCATCTTCATTATCAGTGATGTGAGAAATCACAACTTGCTCATTCTCTTTGGAAGTACTTTCGCGTTGACTCGTTGTCGCAACAGACTCGCCTGGCACGTAATATGAATCATCGTAGCTCCCTGCTTGCTGACTAGCGACACAACTTGTCATTAATGTCAACAAGCCAATTCCTGTTATCATTCTAGTTTTCATATCCTTGTAATTTAATTTCTAGCCACTAGCCAATGGCTATTAGCTTTTGCTGTTTCTAATCATTATTCTAATATGCCTCTATACTTAGACCTGCAATACTCTTGTTAAATTAACGGTCAATTACTTTCTTGTTTACTCTACAAAATGTGCAACCCTAACATTTTTTGTAAAGGTAAAAATATTCTACTTATTAAACAAGTTTTTTTTCATTTTTATTGTTAGAGCAAGTGTCTTTTTGTCATCTTTAAGACGCGTCATATATAAAAAGGTTGCGCCAGTATTAGCTCATGCCTCATAGCAAAAATTTATCCCGACATGCATTGGAACGCCGTAGCTAGCGCTTCAAGCTCGATAAGACAAGGTTTTTGGTAAACGCAGCGTAGCTGCGCCGAGCGAAACAAAAGTCATTACGGCATTTGTTTTTAGCAGATTACAACACACAACGAATCTGCTAACGCATACTTCGGGTTTATGCATTGCCAACACAAAGACAAAATTAAGAGTTGCATATTGAGGATGCCGTCATATTTTCTTACATTTGCGTTTTTAATTTACTATCAAAGAAAAAGAAGAAAACATGAGCAAAGGGCTTACACCAAAAGAAGAAAACTATTCACAGTGGTACTTAGATATAGTTGCAAAAGCCGAGCTGGCAGAAAACTCTGCCGTAAGAGGTTGCATGGTTATCAAACCGTACGGATATGCAATCTGGGAGAAGATGCAAGCAATACTTGACAAGATGTTTAAAGAAACAGGACACCAGAACGCCTACTTCCCACTATTTATACCAAAATCTTTTTTCAGCAAAGAAGCGCAACACGTCGACGGCTTTGCCAAAGAATGTGCCATCGTTACGCACTACCGCCTCATGAATGCCCCAGACGGGAGTGGCGTGGTGGTAGACCCTGATGCTAAGCTAGAAGAAGAGTATATCGTAAGACCAACTTCAGAAACTATCATCTGGAACACCTACAAGAACTGGATACAATCGTATCGGGATCTGCCTATTCTTTGCAATCAGTGGGCTAACGTAGTAAGATGGGAGATGCGCACACGTCTTTTTCTCAGAACTGCTGAATTTTTGTGGCAAGAGGGGCACACGGCTCATGCCACAGAAGCCGAAGCAATGGAAGAAACAGAAAAAATGTTGAACGTTTATGCTGAATTTGCTGAGAAATACATGGGAGTACCTGTGGTAAAAGGGATAAAAACCGAATCTGAAAGATTTGCAGGTGCCGTAGAAACATTTTGTATTGAAGCTCTTATGCAAGATGGGAAAGCACTGCAAGCAGGGACTTCCCACTTTTTAGGACAAAACTTCGCTAAAGCTTTTGACGTTAAATTTACAAATAAAGAGGGGAAAGAAGATTATGTTTGGGCAACATCATGGGGCGTTTCTACACGTCTGATGGGGGCATTAATCATGGCTCACTCAGATAATAATGGACTAATTTTGCCACCAGCCCTAGCACCCATACAGGTAGTAATTGTGCCCATATATAAAGGCGACCAGCAACTAGATGAGATAATCGAAGCAATGACACCAGTTGTTAACTCTCTTAAAGCAAAAGGAATAAGTGTCAAAATAGACCACAATGACACGAAAAAACCAGGATGGAAATTTGCTGAATACGAAATGAAAGGAGTTCCAATCAGACTTGCTGTAGGAAAACGAGACCTAGAAAACGGAACGTTAGAACTTGCCAGGCGAGACACCTTAGAGAAATTTGCAGTGAAACAAGCAGAGATTGTGGAGCTTATTCCAAGATTACTAGACGAAATACAAGAAAACATCTTCAACAAGGCTTATAAATTCAGAGCCGAGAACACTACCGAAGTAAACAGCTACGACGAGTTCAAGCAAACTTTGAAAAATAAAGGGGGATTTATTTCTGCCCACTGGGACGGCACTACCGAAAGCGAAGAGAAAATAAAAAACGAAACAAAAGCCACGATCAGATGCATACCCATTGAAGCTAAGGAGGAAGAAGGCAAGTGCATAATCAGCGGAAAGCCATCTAAAAAAAGAGTACTCTTTGCGGTTAGTTATTAGTTGTTGTTTGACAAATACTTTCAATGCACCTAAAAGATAAATACCATGAACATAGATAACAAGATAGTAGATTTATTTCTTGAACTTGTGGCTCACGACACACAGTCGGACTACGATAATTCAAATACGCCGTCAAGTCCCAATCAAAAAGTACTGGCAGACATAGTGGCTAAGAAGTTGTCGGACATTGGTTTGCAGGACGTAATGGTTACTCATCAGGCATATATATATGCTACATTACCATCAAATATTGACAAGAAAGTGCCAAAAATCGGTTTCATTGCCCACCTAGACACCAGCCCAGACTTTTCGGGAAAAAATCCGAAACCACAGATTATAAACAACTACAACGGCTCGGACATCATCCTAAACCAAGATAAGAACATTATCTTGTCGCCTAACTATTTTCCAGAGATTCTTGATTACAAAGGACAAGATATCATCTGCACCGACGGCACCACTCTGCTAGGGGCTGACGACAAAGCTGGTGTTGCTGAAATAATTACAGCAATGGAGTACCTGATAAAACATCCCGAAATTAAGCATGGCGATATACAAGTAGGCTTTACCCCTGATGAGGAAATAGGAAGGGGTGCAGACCATTTCGACGTGCAGCGTTTTGGCGCAGACTTTGCATTCACGATTGACGGCGGGCAGATCGGCGAGCTGGAATATGAAAATTTCAATGCAGCAGGGGCCAAAATTGAAATTGACGGAAGGATTATACATCCAGGATATGCCAAAGACAAAATGATTAACTCGATAGTCCTTGGCAATAAAATACTATCAATGCTTCCTGCTCAAAGCCGCCCCGAGCATACCACTGGCAACGAAGGTTTTTTCCACATCATGGAATTTAAAGGCGAGGTAGAAAAAACTACAATACAACTCATCATCAGGGATCATGATGCGGAGATTTTTGACAAACAGAAGAATTTATTAAATAGCATTGTTGACACAATCAATATAGAGCACCCGAACTCTACCAAACTCACTATCACCGAGCAATATAGAAACATGAGAGAGAAGTTTGTTGGTAAAGAACACATCGTAAACATAGCTCATGAGGCTATGCTAAAATCGGGGGTAACACCGATAATAAAGGCAATACGCGGAGGTACCGACGGAGCAAGGCTTTCGTACATGGGACTCCCCTGCCCTAACATATTTGCTGGTGGTCATAATTTCCATGGGAAATTTGAGTACCTTCCAATTCAATCTATGAAAAAAGCCGTAGAGGTAATTATAAATATAGCAGAGATAGTCACAAATAAATAACTCATAAAAGTGAATGCTTGAGCGATTAAAGAAATATATAGACACAAAGCAACTCCTTGACAAAAACGACAGAGTGTTGCTCGCTGTAAGCGGTGGTGCTGATTCTATGGCAATGCTACATCTGTTTTCGTGCCTGGAATACGATTTTGCTGTAGCCCACTGTAATTTTCAATTGCGTGGACTAGAGTCTGACAGAGATCAGCGACTCGTAATGGAAGTCGCCGAAAGAAAGGGAATTGAGATTTTCACAAAACAGTTCGACACCCAAGGGTACGCTCAGAACAAAGGCATCTCTATAGAAATGGCGGCACGAGAGTTGCGCTACGCATGGTTCGATGCTATATGCAAGGTCAAGGACTTCAACAAAATTGCTACTGCTCACCACCGTGAAGACCGCATAGAAACAGTACTGATAAACATGATGCGTGGCACTGGGCTGAAAGGTCTTATCGCCTTGTCACACAAGAACAGCAACATCATCCGTCCCATCCTTTTTGCCAACAAAACAGAAATAATAGACTATATAAAGGGTAATGAGATTCCCTTCGTTGTCGACAGCAGCAACCTCGACACCAAAATAATAAGAAACCATATTCGCAAGAACATAGTTCCTTTATTTTCAGAAATTAACACCGCCTACGAACAAAACTTCATCAACACAATTGAAGTGCTGGAAGAAACTTACAAAATCTTCCAAGCTCAAGTGCAATACATGGAAGACCAATGCATAACATTTCAGGGCGAAGACATACTAATACTTATTGCGCCCTTGCTCGATGCTGGAAATACCAAAACTTATGTGTTTGAAATCCTTAGTCCCTATGGGGTAAACCCATCTATGGCAGGGGATATTACTAATGCACTAACAAAAGAATCAGGTAAGACTTTCATTACTCCCACTCATAGAATACTCAAAGACCGTAAGCATCTGATTGTCCAGAAACAACAAGACCTCAACAAAGAAGTTACGTACATAGGCCGAGATTGCTGGGAAATAAACAACCCCATAACACTGAGCCTCAACATCCTAGACACTAGCAATAATTTTTGCTTAAGTAAGGATTCCTACATAGCTGATATCGATTACGACAAACTGCAGTTTCCACTACTATTGCGCCGCCCCAAAACAGGTGACTATTTTCATCCCTTAGGACTGAAAGGGAACAAGAAGTTAAGCGACTTTATGACAGATATCAAGCTCAGTCGATTTGAAAAAGACAAGACTTGGCTTTTATGCAATGGCGAACAAATAGTTTGGGTGCTTGGATCAAGGCTTGATGACAGATATAAAATATCAGCTCAAACAAGAAAAGTACTAAGGATAGAATACATAAACACTAATTCAAAAATTTAAACCATGGCTCATAAAAGATTTTACCGTAGCACAGGCGACAAAAAAATTGGTGGCGTATGTGGAGGTTTAGCAGACTACCTAGACGTAGACCCCACCATAGTAAGGGTTATATTTGCTGTCTGCATACTAGGGTACTGCATAGGTTTGCTTATTTATCTTATAATCTGGCTTATCGCACCAGAAAGGTAAATCTGCGCTCAAAATACGCAACAAAGCATTTACTATACATTCCATAGGCAATTCATCATTCACCAAATGCCAAGTTATTTACAAAACGAAGCTTTCAAGCTTACCTTATATATATCAAAAAACTTCCTCAAGAAGAAGATGTCAAAGTATATGAAAGCACTAAAAATAGATAAAAGATGGCTCGTAACCAAAGAGAAAAGAACAAAAATGGAGAATTCACCTGTAAACATTATGCTACCTTCTTTTGATGACAACCAACCCTAAGCTTGTTGTATTACTCAAAGGAGTACATTCATAAGGCAGGAGACAAAAAGTACACATACAATGTCGCATTTATTTTATTTGCCTTTGTCTTGTCGAAAAGCAGTAAGGCACAGGAGACAGTTGTCGAAAAAAGCGTATGGGAATGCAAATAGGCATGCCCCCTGTAAACATCTACAACGAGTTGAAAATAGCAGACAAGCTTGCTTTACATTCTGAAATAGCAATGGGCATAGCATACAGTTATGGAGCAACCAAAAATCATTTTGAGACTTCATTCGGAGCTGCTATAGAACCTCTATTTTATTATAATTTTAACAAACGCATACAGAAAGGGTAACTATTCAGCCAAAACCAATACTGATTTTCAGCCCATTACACGGCATTGATGGTAATAACATAGCGAAAACGAATATTTTCCGATAAATTCAATCACTTTATATTTTATAATGCGCTGAATACCAAGACTAAACAACTTGGTAATTCGCTGAATAGTTACACAGAAAGGCAGAAGAACAGCAGGAAACAGTGGCAGTTACCTTGCATTTAATATCTCTTGCGATCCAGACTTTGCAATAATGACCAACAATAGCACAAAATTTACCACTTTAACATTTGCTCCTGCATGGGGAACGAAATACAACATCGGCAACAGATTTATGTTTGAATTTGCAACAGGATTGGGCTATGGTTTTCAATGGACAGACGATTACAACTACAATTGGAATACTGGGAAGAAAGACATGGAGCCTAACCTCATCCTTTTTATTAGATTAGGAATAGGCTTTTGGTGGAAGTAACAGACAATAATTTATAGCAATCTACGGTTATTGATAATACAATAACGTGGATACCGTATTTATAGTTCTACAAATATTAATATAAATCAATTTCGAGAAGTATGAAAAATATTGTTCTATTTTTAACCTTGTTTATTGCTTTTGGTAGCATTAGTGCTAACGCCCAGTCTCTAAAAAACACACTTCAAAGACTGAACAAGACCAGCTCATCAGAAGGGATAGCCAACACCGAGACTACCACCACAAATAACGATGGTTCAAGCAGCTCCAGTTTGTCTTCTCTTACCCAAGAACAAGCTAATGATGGTATCAAAGAAGCCCTAATACAAGGGGTTGTAGAAGGAGTTACCCAACTTTCGCAAAAGGATGGGTATTTCGGAGACAATCTTGTAAAAATAGGCTTCCCCGAAGAAATAAAGAAAGTAGAATCTACGCTCCGTGCTGTCGGGTTGGACAAGATGGTGGACAAAGGAGTTCAGATTCTTAACCATGCGGCCGAGGATGCTGTCTTATCAGCAACAGATATTTTCGTAAATACCATAAAAGAGATGACCTTGCAAGATGCTATAGGAATCGTTGCAGGAGATGATAAGGCTGCAACAGAATATTTAAAAAATCACACATCTACAAAACTACTTGAAAAACTGAGTCCCAACATAAAAGAATCTTTGGACAAGGTTGGTGCCCCAAAGTATTGGAACAATATAATAACAAGATACAACCAAATGCCTTTTGCTCAAAATCAGGTAGAACCCGATTTAACAAAGTATGTTACACAAAAGACAATTGATGGTTTATTTACAAAAATTGCCACAAAGGAAAAACAAATCCGGCAAGACCCTATCGCTCGCACATCTGATATCCTCAAATCAGTATTTGGAAATTAACTTGCAAAACCAACAGCCTAGTCCCCACTAAGTTTTTCATAAGAAAAAACAGCGAAGACTCTGAAAATAAACAGAGTCTTTGCTGTTTTTTCTGCATTTCTCTTTAAGCCAATGAAGCGTTTGTTTTGAAGAGCTTGAAGTCCTCGCTACAGCTCTTCTGGATTGAACTTTTCAGTCTATTGTTTCTTTGCTACCCCACCAATTATTTTTCGGGTCATAGTCGTCCGACAGCATATCCATTCGTTGTTTTTCTAAGCGCGGCAGGCGTTTTTCTACAATCCCCTTCAAGTATGTAGCCTCGGCTTCAGCAGTCCACTCTGGATCAGGCGTAGGATATGCAGCCCCCATTTCTGTTAACATCGAAGTGAGTTTATCGTTCATTGCTTTGGCACGCTCTGCCTCTGCTTGCTCCAAGTTGTGTTGCTCTCCTAAATCATCTTTAAGATTGTACAGTTCATTTCGTCTATCCTCGTAATAATGAATAAGTTTCCAGTCGCCTTCTCGTATCATTGACGCAGGCTCTCCTCCTTGATTACCGTAGTGAGGGTAATGCCATACGAGAGACCTCTGAGGTAATGTCTCGCCTTTCAGAAGTGGCAATAAAGTCATTCCGTCTGGATGCTCATCAGGCATCAACTCTGCCCCTGCAAGGTCTAGAATTGTAGGGTAAAAATCGGTGGCAATAACAGGAGTGGCGCATTTCTGACCCTTTGTTAGTCCAGGTACTTTTATAAAGAATGGTTCGCGGATACCTCCTTCAAACTGATAACCTTTTCCTCCACGCAAGGGAAGGTTGGACGTAGCAAAAGCATCGCCAGCAGAAACGCCCCCATTGTCGGAAGTAAAAACAACAACTGTATTTTCGGCAAGTCCCAATTCTTCAAGAGCATTCAATACACAGCCTACAGCATCATCCATGCTTTCTACCAGGCCTGCGTAAACAGGGTTGTCCTGCACTTGCCTGATAGGCAGAAAATGCCCCATTTTAAATCCATTTTCAGCAATGCCTTTATTTTGTGCCTTCTGCTTATATTTAGACCATTTCTCTTGCGTAGTTTCCAGAGGAGCATGCACAGCATAAAAGGACAGATAAGCAAAAAATGCCGTATCTTGATTTTCTTTCAAAAACTTGACTGTTTCTTTTGCTAGTCGCATAGATAAGTTCTCGCCATCTTCGACATTTTCAAGGTTTGGGTTCTTCCATGGTGAATAATATCCACCATTGGGACTCCCCACGTCCCAGCCACCTTTATTTATATCAAAGCCATGATCTTCTGGCCACGAGCCCTTTCCTCCCAAGTGCCATTTACCAGCAAAAAACGTGCGATAGCCAGCTCCCTTCATTGCTTCTGGAAGAGTTATGTACTCTTTAGGCAAAGCTCTAGTGTACTCTGGTGGTAGCAAGCGATTGTGTCGCCCCTGATTTCGCCAATTCTCCCCTACTGGAGCCCCAATCCAATCTGTGATACCATGCCGAGCAGCAAAACGCCCCGACATAATACTTGCCCTAGAAGGGCTACACACTTGCGCAGCAGCATATCCATCGGTGAAAATCATACCTTCGTTGGCAATTCTGTCAATATTTGGAGTTTCGTAGAAAGAACTGCTCATTACACTCAAGTCTTTATAACCAAAATCATCGGCAAGAATAAACAAAAAGTTCAGTTTTTCTTTTGGCTTATTGTTATCACCTTTCCCAGCACAAGCTCCCATCAGTATGCCCACAAAGAGCATTAAGTACATTACTCTAAATTTTATCATCTTTCTAGTTAATTAAAACAAACACCCAAAATTACAAAAAAATAGAATCTGTCCATATAAACCCAGATTATCGTTAGCTCACTTGCTACGTGCTCCCACCTCTTTACTTCTTAGCATCAGCGTCTTTTTTCACCTCAAATAAGGAGAGTGTCTTTTTCCCAGAATAAATGGTTACTAGCAATCTTTGTGTTCCAACACCCTCAGGCACTCTTGTTTTTAAGGTAATTGTAGTTTTTTCATACGCCTGCAACACTGGCACGTCTCCAGAAGCAACAATTATCTTCTTGTCGTCTTTCTTATACTCCACCTTTATTAAAGCTTCTTCAGAGGCTTCTTGCCCAAAGTTTTGAATTTCAATCTGACACTTCCACTCCCCATCATTTTGTTCAAAATGAGGCTCGCATGCCGACAACATGGGTTCGATGTAGTCTACATAAGGAAGTCGAGCATAAGCATAGAACACTCTTCCATTTTTGTTTTTCCCAATTAGCTTCGGCGCAAACTCTTCAGCTGTAATACCACTTCCTTTTGCATCGAAAGTTACAATTAGGTCTTTCCCATCAGCTTCTGTCTTTATAGCCTTGCAACCACGACCGTAATTTACCTCCTCCGAAGCTCCGAAACGCAAAGTACTAATATTAATATCATTATTAGGATCAAAGTTATCTTCTGCTTGTATCTTAACACGAATTGTTGTCGTTGCATCAGAAATAGGTTCTTCATCAAGCACAGACATCAACAGACTTGGTTTTATAGGGATAGTGATATTCTTTGAACTGTGTCTATCAAAAGGTTTATCCTCATCCTTCAATGTGTCAATTACGGCAAAATTAGCTTGTATCGCTCGTCCATATTCATCTTGAAAAACCTTAATTCGTTCGTACTTAAACCAATTTTCCACTTGTCCATTTTCATGTTTTGAAATACCTTGCGCATAGGCTTCACCTGGATCTACCACCCATTGCACACCGTCCTTCGAACGAAGATAATAGGCTATGCGCCCCAACCAATCATTAACAATCATGTGATATTGAATATTATCTTTCCAAATTACAGGGTCCTCGAATTCACCATCAACCGCTGGATATACACTCTTGTCGGTAATTTGACTGTATTCTGAAAGTCCATCTTTGCTTATCCAGATACCTCCACCACGACAAACCATTATAAAAGAGCCATCTTCACGTTTTGCAAACGACATATTCGACAAGCCTTCGATTATATTGCGATTTCGAGGATTAAAGTCAAATTTACCATATTCCCACTTCCCATTAATATCATTTGTAACATAGCGACCATTAATAACATAAAGAACATAACGTCCGTCGTTTATCTGAAAGACTTCAGGGTTATGCCCCTTACCAACTATATTTTGCAGTTTAAATGGCCCTGCAGGTTTGCTGGATACGGCATTAAACACTAGCGAATTAGGCCATTCATGATGCCCCTTCGCTGAACTCTCTAACCACCCACATACAAGCAAATGAAATAAACTGTCGCTACCTCTTTTAATGTTTCCTCCCCAATACGACCAGGTATGATCTTCTATTCCGTTGTCTATATAACGAGATTTTACGCCGTCGGCACCCCAAACGCCCGCAGATTGTTCCTCGCCTCTCATTGGTAAAAAGTGGTCTATAAAGCGAGCACCTTCAACCAGCTTGTCCCATTTTGCTGGGCGAATACGTTCTGTTACTTGCGAATGCGCAATATTGACAACTAAGAGCATCAGCCCTATAAAAATTAGTTTAAATTTCTTACTTATCATAGTGTGACTCCTGTTTTAAAAATAGCAATCTCGCGATAGTCTTTTTTTTCGTTATTGACATATTGCCCACTTGCTATTTGTATAATATATTCAATGAACTTCTTATTTACGTTTTCAATGCATTCACCTTCTATTATAGTTCCAGCATTAAAATCTATCCAATTGGTTTTTTTATTGTATAATTGACTATTTGTCGATACTTTTACGGTTGGAACGAATGTCCCAAACGGAGTACCTCGTCCTGTTGTGAATAATACCATCTGGCACCCAGAAGCAGCAAGAGCCGTAGACGCTACTAAGTCATTGCCAGGGGCGCTAAGTAGCGTTAACCCGTTACTTTTAAGACGTTCGCCATAGCTCAACACATCTTGCACCAAAGACTTGCCACATTTTTGCGTACATCCTAAAGACTTCTCTTCCAAAGTAGAAATGCCACCAGCTTTATTCCCTGGAGAAGGATTCTCGTACACTGACTGCTTGTTTTCTATGTAGTAATTTTTGAAATCATTAATAAGCTTAACAGTTTTGTCAAATACCAGCTTATTAACACATCGATCCATCAATATAGTCTCGGCTCCAAACATTTCAGGGACTTCCGTCAAAACTGTAGTTGCTCCTTGGGCATTAATAAAATCAGAAAACTCCCCCAACATCGGGTTGGCAGTAATGCCCGAAAAGCCATCTGAGCCACCACATTTTAGCCCTACCTTAAGTTCCGACAAGGGTGTAGCTTCTCGCTTATCCTTACTTACTGTTTTGTATATCTCGCGCAGAAGTTGCATTCCAATCTCATATTCATCGTCAACCACTTGAGTTTCCATGAATTTAATGCGCGACTCATCAACATTGCCTAACAATTTGCGAAATTCCTTGATTTGATTATTCTCACAGCCTAAACCAACAACAAGCACTCCTCCCGCATTCGGATGTATTACAATATCTCTCAATATTTTGCGAGTATTTTCATGGTCATCGCCTAATTGCGAACACCCATAGTTATGTGTATGAGCAACGATGGCATCTACATCTTTCAGCTGGATTTCATGGCGCAGTCTATCAGCTAAGGTCTTTGCTGTCCCATTTACACAGCCCACTGTGGGAACTACCCATATTTCGTTTCTTATACCGACTTCTCCACTTGCTCGCCGATATCCATTAAATGTCAACTTTTTATGCTGAATTTTAGAAACAATTCTCACGGGTTGATATTTGTAGTCAACAACACCAGTCAGGTTTGTACATATATTATCTTCGTTTACCCAGTCTCCTTTACAAATAGCTTGCACGGCATGCCCTATCGGATATCCATATTTGAATATATTTGCACCCTCCTGTATATCGGATATAGCAAATTTATGTCCTACAGGTATGTCAGACTGCAAGATTATATCTTCACCTTCGAGATTAACAAAGTCCCCTTTAATCAAATTGCTCAGTGCAAGCGCAACATTATCGTCTGGAGATATTCTTAAATACTTCATCTGTTTAAAATACTGCAATAAGCTGCAAGCTATAGGCTTTTGCTGGTTTATAATCATCCTCCTGTGTGTAGTTAGGTTTATAGCTTACAGCCTATAGCCTACTGTATGAAGGTTTCATCTGCTCACATTTTTGCTAATAACTATCAATCTACAACTTAATATTAACGGTCCTTTTTTTTATTTTAAATGTTCATTTTTCCTTGTTTATAATCACCCTTCTGCGTGAGTGCTCGACGCTCACAAGCCATTTTCGGATGTCAATAATTTCAGCTAAATCAAATATTATAAGGCTCTGACAGTCGACAGCATTCCTTTTTCTTGAATAAACGTCAACAAGCTAGTTAGCATTCTCGAAAGATCGGGAATCTTATTTAAATCTTCATCCCAAATAAATTCAGCTCCGAGCACGCCTGTTGCCACCTTTTCTAAACTATCAGCCGTCCACAGTTCCGACAGTAAGGTTAGCACTGCCCGACTATCGACAGGAACGATCACATCATCTCCCCTCTTTCCACCTCTATAGTAAATTACAATAGCCGCTAGTCCCAGAACAAGTCGCATCGGAAGATGTCCTTCGCGGATCAGATATTCTTTCAGCCTTGGCAATACTCTAGTTTTATATTTCGAAAAAGAATTTAGCATTATCCCCTTTACAAAATGTTTTATAAAAGGATTCCTAAAACGGATTAACACATCGTTTGCAAAACCCTCCTTCTCTGTTATAGGCAAATCTAGAGTCGGTATTAACTCTTCAAATACCATTTTACGAACAAATACTCCAAGCATAGGATCTTCCACACACTCTCGCACCGTATCCAAGCCAGACAAGTAAGCCACCGGAGACAACACTGTGTGAGGAGCATTTAATAAACTAACTTTGCGCTCATGGTACGCTTGTTCGTTTGGAACAAAAAGGACGTTTAACCCAGCTTGCGAAGCAGGGAATCTTTCTTCTATTGACTTCGAGGCTTCAATAACCCAAAGATGGAATATTTCCGCTTTCACAAGCATCTTGTCATCAACATTTATCCTTGCTGAAATTTCACAAACCGAATCCTTAGGATATCCAGGCACAATACGATCTACCAGAGTATTATGTATGCTGCAGGTCTCGTCTAACCATTCTCTAAACCTGCTATCAAGTTTCCAGAGTTCAATGTATTGATCTATACATTTTTTCAGCTCTCTGCCATTATGAAAAATCAGTTCACAAGGAAAGATAATCCATCCTTTATTTTTGTCTTCTTTAAATGTCTGATAGCGCCTATATAACAATTGAGTCAACTTGCCAGGATAAGATTTTGCTGGTCTGTCATCGAATTTGCACGTCGGATCAAAAACAATACCAGCTTCCGTAGTATTCGAGATAACAAACTGAATATCGGGGCATTCCGCCAATTGCAGATATTCTTCAAAATGAGAGTACGGATTCAAGGCCCTGCTCACAACATCAATCATTTCAACAGTATCAACCTTCTCATTCTTATCTATGCCTTGCAAATTTACATGGTACAACCCGTCTTGCTCGTTAAGAGTATCAATCATGCCATTGGGCAGTGGTTGCACAACAACGACTCCAGAATTAAAAGCAATTCTTTCGTTCATCTTTTGAATTATCCAATCTGCAAATCCTCTGAGAAAGTTACCTTCTCCAAATTGTATAATACGTTCGGGATATAATGTGTTATTGCAAGTTTGCCTGTTCAAGCTTTTCATATCATTGTGTTGTTAAGTGATTATTTATTCAGACATGTTTTTTATGTACGGCAATATTGGCAGATCCGAAAACCCATAGAACGTCGCCGCATTTTTACCAAGCATTCTTAATTTATCTTCTCTTGAAAGCAATTCCGATTTTGCTATAAAATCATAGGACATACGATAATTTATAGCAACGATTGTTCGTGGATAGTCAGAGCCCCACATCAATTTTTCTATACCAACAAGCTCCTTTGCTTCTCTGATTGACCACATTGCTCCCACAAATGGATAAAACTCGTCGTTAAAGAGCCATGTTATACCTCCCGATTCTATCATTACATTCTCGTTCCTTGCCAGTTTTATTTGCTCTTGCCAGTCCTTACGAGTTACCATTCCAAAATGACCTATTGCGATCTTTAATGATGGGAACTCAGATATAATTTCTTCCATCTCGGACACCTGCACTGCTCCGTCTGCCAAATCTATTGATAGGATGATTCTATTCTCTTCCATAAATCTAAACATGCCCATTATCTCGTCTGACGTAAGCCATATGCGTTTGTCCTCCGAGACTAGTCGTTGAGCGGGAATTTTTATAGCTCGAAAACCTTTCTTTATAAGTTCTTCTGTGCGCGATAAACACCCAGCTTGCCTAACATCAGCCATTCCGCAACACAACAAACGATTGGGATATTTTTGCTGAACGTCTAGTAGGTAATCGTTCTGAACTCCGTCAATATATTCCTGAGTAATAACAGCAGCGGAAACCTGAGCATAATCCATATTAGACAGTAATATCTCTGCTGTATTTTTGCCGTCAATCATAAAAGGAGGCAACATCTGTCGTACTTCTCCCATAAACTCAGATTTACCATTTATCTGCGTCTTTATCTTCTTTCCATCCACCACGGCATCCTGACAAAGCCACAAATGCGCATGAGCATCAATTACAGGAAAAATCATAGCTTTAAAATTTGATTAAAATTCTGAATACCTTACCTGGTTCATCAGACCATCGATCTAAAGCTTCCTGCACATCTTCTGGCGAGTAAACGGCTGAAATCAACTTGTCTATAGGGCATGTTCTCAGCTTCAGGTATTCTATGACAGTCCTAAAATCCACAGGTATAGCATTGCGTGAACCTCGCACATCTAGTTCTTTTTTCACAAAGTGCTGAGTATCAAAGGGTATTTTATCTTTGGCGTATCCTATAAAAACTACCCTACCCGTAAACGCCACTTCCGACACTGAGGCGGTATACGTTTCTGTACGACCAACAGCTTCTATAGATACATCAGCCCCACGATTTTTGGTTATTTCCAATACTTGCTCGTGTATATCGCTTTTCATAGAATTAATAGTGTATTGAGCTCCTAGACTTTTTGCCAAATCTAGTTTCTCATCATCAACATCTACCGCTATTACCGTAGCGCCTCTGAGGCTCGAAGCTACTATTGCTCCAGATCCTATCATCCCACAACCCACAACCATCACGGTATCCAACTCGCTAACTTCTGCACGAGATACAGCATGAAATCCTACGCTCAAGGGTTCTACCAAAGCAAAATCTCGTGTAGATATACAATCATCAACAATTATTTTCTCCCATGGCACAAGTAGATACTCAGACATGCCCCCATTGCGCTGAACACCAAGAGTCTCATTGTCTACACAAGCATTATGACGTCCATTCTTACAAGCTGAACACTTCCCACAACTTGTATATGGATTTACAGTTGCTTTCATCCCACATTTAATCTCTGGAGGAACGCCTTCTGCCACTTCTTCTACCGTAGCTCCTATCTCATGTCCTGGAATAATGGGTAGTTTTACGATAGGGTTTAATCCTCTGAATGTATTTAAATCAGAACCACAAAACCCTACATAGTTGATCTTCAATAAAACATGTCCATTTTTTAGTGCTGGCTTAGGAATTTCTATTAATATACTCTTACCTTGCTCTGTTATTTGTATTGCTTTCATATGTTTAAAATTATGCAATAAGCTGTAAGCCATAGGCTTTATGCTTTTGCTGGTTTACAATCATCCTCCTGTGTAGTTAGACTCATAGCTTACAGCCTATAGCCTACTGCATAGCTATTTCATATGTTTAAAACTTTAACTATTTACCCAAGTATCACGAAAGCCTGGAGCAAATATATTCTGTACTCTCTCCAATATGTCCATATCCATGGGAACAGTTGCATACTTTATAGTTTTCAGCACATTATCTGGGTTTGCTGTACTAAACAATGTTGTCGCAATCCTTGGATTAGAAATAGCATAGGCAACGGCAAGTTGCTCTATCGCTATACCTTCCAGCTTGCAGTACTCAACCGCCTTACAAGCAAGGCGCTTCAAGGCGTCAGGTGCGGGATGCCATTCTGGCGCGCCTCGTTGGGTTAACAGGCCCATAGAATATGGGGATGCGTTAATCACTCCGACATTCTTTGATTCGAAATAATCAAAATAGTCGGATAGCGCATCGTCATTCAATGAATAATGACAGAAAGAGAGGATGCTTTCTACCGTTCCATCAGGAACATTATCTATAACATATTTAAAATGACGCAGATTAAGATTGCTTATACCTACATGCCCGACAATCCCCTTACTGCGAAGGTCTACCAAAGCAGGTAGCGTCTCACTACAAATCTGTTCTAAGTCTGCAAATTCTACATCATGAACATTGATAATATCGATATAGTCAACATTTAACCTTTCCATACTCTCATACACACTAAGCACCACTCTTTCTTTTGAATAGTCCCACTCATTAGTTCCATCCTTACCATAACGCCCAACCTTGCTTGAAAGGTAGTAGCTCTCTCGATCAATATTTTTCAAGGCCTTCCCCAATACAATCTCCGCCTTAAGATGACCGTAGTAAGGAGATACATCAATGAAATTAATACCATTGTCAATAGCGGTATTTACTGCTTCAATCCCGACCTTTTCTTGCACTGCATGAAAAACCCCTCCTATCGAGGAAGCCCCAAAACTCAAAATAGATGCCTTAATACCTGTTTTCCCTATTTCTCTATATTCCATATCAATAAATTATATAGCAAAAATAATCTATAGATTAATACTCACTCTTATCACTTATCGACAAATTATTATCTTATATCGACTTTTTTTCATACATTTGAGAGAAATAATAATATAAATTATGCACAAAGAAGACTTAAACACTGATTTCATACTGTTAAATATAGGTTATGCAATCCATAATGCAGATTGGAACTGGAAAAATGTACACAGCCCCTTTGCTCGTATTCACTACATCGTCAACGGAGATGCCAAAATTATCAGAGATGGTGATGAACATTCTCTAACAAAAGGACATCTTTACCTTACCCCTCCCTACGTGAGGCACTCATACGTCTGCAATGACGCTCTGGAACTATACTACATTCATATATACGAAGATACAGGAAGAAATATAAGCTTCTTCGACACGATGAACCTCCCCTTCGAGATTAAAGCTTCAGACATAGATATAACACTGATAAAAAGGCTTGTAAAAACTAATCCTGGGCTAGAGTTAAAGCATTATGATCCCTGCTCATACGACAATTCTTCAAACCTCACAAAGAATATTATAGAACAAAAAGACATTTCTTTATCTTCCGAACTAGAAACCCAAGGAGCTGTAAAAGTTCTTTTTTCACACTTTGTTGCTCAAGCATCTCATAAAAACTGGAATATAGATACTCGCATACTTAAATCGCTATACCACATTCACAAACACCTTGACAGTTCTATTAGAATTGAGGCTCTTGCCGAGATGTGCTTCATGTCTAAAGATCACTACATTCGACTTTTTAAAAAAGGTATGAAAACTACACCTCGAAAATACATAAACCAAAAGAAAATTGAACAAATTCAACTAGCAATACTGTTGAATGACAAACCAATAAAGGATATTGCCTACGATTTTGGATTTGATAATATTCCTTATTTCAACCGATTGTTCAAAAAAACAACAGGAGAAAGTCCTCGAGAGTTCCGATTGTTGTAGCTCTTTAACACCAAAATAAGAAAAACTAAGCAAAAACTTTGATAGCTCTCAATAATTCCCTTGCGTAGTGGAAATCTGACTTACAATTGATAAAAAAACAGTTGTATAGCTCTTTACTTTCTCACATAGAGCCCAACTAAAACAAGAATGTTAACGGAGAAATTTCAAATCATGGAACAAAAAGTACACGTACAATTTGGTTCTCCATCATTTGGAGTTACACTCTTTCGTAAAGGGAAATTATTACCATATCCATTTAAGCCCTATGAATTTGAAATCGGTAAGGCTTACGTTTTTGGGTCAGTGAAATATAATGGCAAATGGACAGGTGTAAGAATGACAATAGATTGATCTTGCAAGGGGCCCCCCTATTAACAATGCTATTATGAAACTAAAACTATTGATTATTCTGTTGCTATGTTTGTCTGGCAAAGTACAAGTCTAGATGTCAAGCTTGCATGAAGGAAGTATTAGAGCGCAGGGAAGTGAACCCATGTGGGATGTTGCTTTTGTTTTTGGACACACATTTGAGGACAACAGAACCTTTCTATACGGAGGATTAAAGTTTCAAACAATGCCATTGTCAGGTAAGTATCATCAGGATGACGCTTACATAGGAACTAAAGAACACATGCCTATCCTCCTATTCGTCGGAGCAATATATAATTTCTCCGATAAAAAATTATAACCCAGAGGAACATTCTGTCGAAGTACTAAGAATATACCCCGAAGCTCGTTTGTATTGGACTCCTCTTCTACCTTACAAGTACGATTATAAAGGTATATCTGGAAAACTAGAGGCTGTAATATCACAGCTTGCCTATGGCTTAGGTTTTGGATTTTATTTTAGTTACCTTAAATCCGCAAGCTTATCTAATCGTTAAGTTTCCCAGCCTAGGTATAATAAGCCCTGCAAAGATTTGCAGGGCTCGAGATTTTTCACCTATTTAATTCTACTTTGACACATTTAATTTTCTGAATACCATCGGTCTATATCCTCCTGTCACTTTTGATGCCGTTCACGCATCATTGTTAGCATACGCTCTTCTGGAGTTTCCTTGCAGAACTTGAACACAAGGAAATCCATTATATCACGAGCTGACAATAGAGGGATGTCCTCCTTTTGTAATAGCCTCTCTCTAAGCAAGAAACTTCCACCCAATATATTCAGAGCGACCTGATGATACCATGCCAACCACTTCCTCGTTTGGAACTGATCCAAGCCCAGTATTTGCTTTTGTTCCTTAAAACTGTGCTCTATAAAGAAACGTTGAGCCTGCATCTGTGCAATTGCTTTCTCGGTATATTGCGCAAGAGTTGCATTGGTAAACGAATATTTTACAACCTCGCCCTTAGTGGTCTTACGCCTGAAAACGACTAACATACGTCTCTCAACTGTGTTTGTGTGCTTATCCCAAACATAGATGTCTTTAAAATGAAATTTACCTCTGAGTAAGCCTTTAGCAGAGTATCTGATTTTTATATCCTGCCAATCTAACGAGTCAAGCGTCTTTAT
>JBKECH010000056.1:0-2628 GCA_047974415.1 Bacteroidales bacterium
CTACACTCCCTGCGGACAATGTAGATTATGAGAAACTACAATACTATTATCATCCCGACCATTTGGGTTCTGCAAGCTACATCACGAACCTAGACGGCGAAGTAGTGCAACACATCGAGTATGTGCCATTTGGCGAAGTCTTCTTGGAAGAACGTAATAATACTTGGAACACGCCTTTCTTGTTTAACGGCAAGGAGTATGACAGTGAGACTGGGCTGTATTATTATGGAGCTAGATACTATAATCCGAGGATTAGTTTATGGTATGGTGTTGACAAGCTATTTGATAAATACCCTGCGCATAGCCCGTATTGCTATACGATGAATAATCCGGTGGTGTTGGTTGACCCTGATGGAAGAGATAGTTATTTATTAACTTGGTTTTCAGGTGACAATGAAACAGGACACGCAGGAATTGCAGTTGATAATTACAAGCAACAACAAATTATGGACGGTGATGGTAAGCCTGTTTTAGACAGTAAAGGCAACCCTACTTATGAAATGGTAAAAGACGGAACAATGACGTATTACGATTTGTGGCCTAATAGCCCTGTTGGAAAGACCGAGTTGCAAAGCGATGTGAAATCTGATTATTCAAAAGGTGTGGTTATTAACAGTCTATCAGATTTGAAAACAAAAGACCCAACAGGTTCAAGGAGTGGTAGTGTTAGTGCGGAAGGTAGAGCCGCAGACGGAATTGTTCAAATAAACACCACTTACGACCAAGACACAAAAATTCAAGGTTATGCCTCAAAAACAGCAAATTCAGAGAAAGCATATAATGCAAGTAGTTTTAACTGTTCAACATTTGCTGAAAATGCCTTGAAAACAGTTTTTTCAAAATTAGATGCAAGCCAATATATAAAAGTTCCGTTTCCGTTAAATGCAATTTACAAAGACACAAAAGTTGTCGCACCAAACAAATTGTTCAATGCTACAATGAACTTGCCTAGTACTAAAACTATAAAGGGACCAAAATCGGTTGTTGCTAAACCTTATTTAGAGTATTATGGGAAATAAAATTACCATATATTTATTCTATTTTTTAATATTGTCAATGAGTGCTTGTTCCATTAATAGAACGACAAAATTAGATACACCTTTTGTTACGGTTGTAAAACTAATAGACGCAGAACAGATGCTGAATTTAGATGACGCAATGCAATATATTGATGTAGAAAAAGTGTATTCAAAATTAGGTTCAGAAAATCCAAAGGAAGATTGGGAAAAATTAATACGATTTCAATACAATATCGGCAAGGATAAAAAATTCTCAAATAATTTTGGATATGGGAAATATAATATTGAAGAAACGATTAGAGGCAACAATGCAAGTGTTTTTTTTAAGTCAAAAGACGACAATGCGAATATAAAAATGATAACTTACGAATTGGAGAAACGACAAGAAAAATGGATAGTTGTTTCTATTGATTACTTAAAATAAAAAAATGGTAATGTATCAGAGTTAGGGTAATGCACCAGAGTTAGTGATAGACAACAATAAATAAAAAATGAACACAGCAGAAACATATAGTAGAACAAACCCCACCATATTTTACGGTGGGGAGTTCTGTTGTGAAAACAGCCTCCACAACATAGTTTCTAAAAAGCAGCATATTACCCAAACTGACATAGCCTTTGATGGCGACCTGATGGCAGGTTACGAGCTAAGCTACAATTACAGCAGCGACAAGCCTCACCAACTGGCTAATATCGAAGATGTAAACTACCGTACAGCCGATAGTACAGCGGTAGCATCAAATACTAAAAACCTCTCTAATGCCTACCACTACGATAATAATGGTAATTTGGTCTATGTAAATACAAGTGATACTGTACAGTCGCAAATAAAAGAACGTAAACTAAGTTGGGATGAAGAAAACCGTTTAAGAGCTATTTGCGACAATGGTTACGTTAGTAGCTATTTTTACGATGCAGCAGGCGAAAGAACAGTGAAGTTACACGGAAGTGGCGAAGGTATTCATGTCAATTCAGCTTTTAGTGGTGGTTACACTGATAACCAAAACTACACACTGTATGTAAGTGCATACATGGTGCTTAATCAAGGTGGACAATACACTAAGCACATTTACATAGGCGACCAAAGAATTGTTTCTAAGCTGGGCGATGTAGGCAGCTTTGGAGTTGACCCAAGGCGTGAAGAATATGCAGGAACTAACGTAGCTGGTACTTCTGTACCCGATTATAAGAGTAAATATATATCTTTACAAGAGGTAATAAAAGACACCTACACGTTCTTTGAAGTAGATTATTACGGAGTTGATAACGACGACTACGTAGCAGGCGCAGGCTTCTGCTGCGACGATGCTAGCCCACAGCTAAAAAGCATTCCAACTACGGGAGATGCGTATGAGAAGTTGCAGTATTACTACCATCCCGACCATTTGGGTTCTGCTAGCTATATCACAAATCTTGACGGAGAGGTAGTGCAACACATCGAGTATGTGCCATTCGGCGAGGTTTTTCTTGAGGAACGTAATAATACTTGGAACACGCCTTTCTTGTTTAACGGCAAGGAGTATGACAGTGAGACTGGGCTGTATTATTATGGGGCTAGGTACTATAATCCGCGTATAAGTTTGTGGTATGGGGTGGATCCGTTGGCGGA
>JBKECH010000103.1:0-15998 GCA_047974415.1 Bacteroidales bacterium
AAGAAAAGAGCTAGAGGGTATCGGAATATTGACAACTTCATAAACATGATATACTTCATTGCTGGAAAACTCAAATTTGATTACCCACTATATTCGACATAGAGCCAAAAAACTCGATTCAAAAGTAACACCTTTTGGTGGAATAAGCCTAATTCACGGGCAAGTCTCTTCAAGCAAAGTGGCTCAATTTATTGACAGAGACCTTGGTAGTCGCGGCGCGCATGCAGGGTATTTACCTCTGCGAATAATCGGCTGATAGAATTCGCAAATTCATCTTAGTGAATTGATTTTCCTGATTATTGTGGCTTCCCCACAACAGCCTTGATAAAATGGGTAAGGAGAAGTCTGCTCAAAATAAGGATTTTGCCACTTTATCAACCCTTTTTCCGAAAAATGTTAATACCGATCCAATTTTCAGTTCGTAAAATAGGGCTTGCGGATTTTGGGAAGGTAAACACTGGGATAGAGGGGTGTTTTAAGCAAATTTTAAAAAACTTTCGGACGCTAGTAAAATGATAATAAGGAATACAACTCGATAAAATGCTTAAAATATTTCATTTAAAAAAAATAAAATCTGTATATTTGTAACATAACAATAATCAAGTGTTAGCACAACACTAACACCCTAAAAGAAAAAAAAATGAAAAATATTTTACTTGCCCTGACATTACTGTCTCTATGCACATGCCAGCTATCAGCGCAAAACAAAAAACCTAATTTTATAATTATTCTTGCCGATGATTTAGGCTATGGCGATCTTGGAATAACAGGTAGCAATCAAGTAAAAACTCCAAATATCGACAGACTTGCCGACGAGGGTGTATTCTTTAAAAACGGTTATGTATCTGCTCCTGTCTGTAGCCCATCGAGAGCTGGACTAATAACTGGAAGAAACCAAGTAAAGTTTGGACACGACAACAACCTTGGCTCACCGCAACTGGGATTCGACCCTGCATACCACGGCATGCCACTCTCAGAAACAACCATCGCCTCCCATCTCAAAAAACTAGGTTACACAACAGGTCTTATTGGCAAATGGCACTTAGGAGAAGATTCCGTGTTCCATCCACTAAACAGAGGCTTCGACGAGATGTGGGGATATGTAAGAGGTGGTCATGATTATTTCAAATCAAAGCCCAGTGGAAGTGGCTATCTTGCCCCCATTGAATGCAACTACAAAACACCTCAAAAAATAACTTATTTAACCGACGACAAAGGTGACGAATGTGTCGATTTTATCAGTAGACACAAGAGTGAACCGTTCTTTTTATACGCCTCGTTCAATGCACCACACACACCTATGCAAGCAACTGAAGACGATTTAAAATTATTTAAACATATCGAAGATAAAAAACGTCGCATCTACTGCGCCATGATTTACAGACTTGATTTAAATGTAGGGCGTATTGTGAAAGCCCTTGAAGATAACAGTATTGCTGACAATACCGTGGTGGTGTTTCTAAGCGACAATGGTGGTCCATGCGCCCAAAACTCCTCCCTAAACGCTCCTTACAATGGTCAAAAAGGCACCCTCCTTGAAGGTGGCATACACGTCCCATTCATAATGCGCTGGAAAGGAACATTGCCTAAAAACACTGTCTACGACAGACCAGTGCTATCCTTAGACATTGCCCCCACATTCTTCGAACTCGCTGGAGGCATTACTGATTCTAGCGTGCTTTTCGACGGTGTAAACCTAATACCATATATTACAAATAAAATAGCTACTCCTCCTCACGACACGATGCTATGGCGTTTTACTATCAGCGCATCAATACGCAAAAATAATTGGAAACTAATACGCCTGCCAGACCGCCTACCCATGCTATACGACCTTTCTAAAGATGCATCCGAGCAAAACAATGTCGCTCTGGACAATCTAGAAATAACAAAAGAATTACTACACACACTAGGATATTGGGATGTAAGACTACCCCATCCAGTGTTCCTTGAAGGTGCAACATGGCGAAAGTACCAGATAAAACTTTACGATAAAAAATATAACCTGAAACAAGTAAAATAAAATTCAATAATTTAGCAACTGTCAACAACGTAGATATCGGGCTTTCAAAGACAGACTCTAATCTAAGCCCTCAAAGGACTTATAAATCGCGCTTATACGCAAGCATAAAAATAAAAAATGAACAAAATAAATCAACTACTATCAATTGCCTTTATACTATTTGTGACCTGCACACAAAAAGATCAAAAAGTTATAATGCCAAAGCCTTCTACAACACCGTCAAAAGCACAACAAAAGCAAATAGAACGAAAGTATGGTATGTTTATACATTTCGGTATTAATACTTTTCACAATCAGGAATGGACAGACGGTAGCAAGGAAGCCTCCTCTTACGCGCCAACAAACATAGATGCAGACCAATGGATAAAAACAGCTAAAGATGCTGGTATGAAATATGTCATATTAATAACCAAGCACCACGATGGCTTTTGTTTGTGGGACAGCCCACTGACGAAATACGACGTGGCGAGCTCAGGCAATACCACTAATGTAGTTGAAGAGGTAGCAAAGGCATGCAAAAAACACAACATCGGACTAGGCCTTTATTATTCGCTGTGGGACAGACATATAGATGCCAACGTAAAAGACACCATCAACGATGCAAGTTACAACAAATATATGCTTGCTCAGTTGGACGAGCTAATGGATATTACAGACAAGTATACACCTCTAGTAGAGTTTTGGTTTGATGGTGGTTGGCTGAAAGAAAACTATCGATGGCCTATACGCGACATTTACCAATGCATCAAAAAACGAGAGCCCGATTGTCAGGTTGGTGTAAACTGGACTATTGGTTTGCCAGATAAGCCCGACCACCACCCAGTCCTTCCACAGGACCAGAAGGAAGGCTATCCAATCCGTTATTTCCCTAGCGATTTCAGACTAGGCGACCCCTACTTACCTGCCGACAATGACCCCAAACTATTTACTCATAAAGGAGAGAGTTATTACATGCCTTGGGAATCAACAGTTTGCATAAGTAAACGATGGTTCTACAATACCGAAGACAAAGAGTTTAAAAACATAGATGAATTAGAAAGTATGTACAAGAAATGTACGACACAAGATAACATCCTAATATTAAATTGTCCTCCCAACCGCGAGGGGCGCCTGAGAGATAATGATATTGAAATACTTATGCAACTGAAGAAAAGACTAAACCTGTAAATCGTAATCCACCTATAAAAACAATACACCTTTTTAGCCATACCTAAAAATACAACAAGAAACGTGAGTAGAGAATACAAAGCCTGTAGAATATAGGGCATTGAACTAGAATGTGAGAAAACTAAATAAATAATGTACATTTGTAGCAATTTTAAATCTAAATAATATGTCTGAAAATGTAGAAATTATTTTAGGAAAAGGAACTGACTTGCTATCATTCGGAATGACTGGAAAAGAAGTTGAAACAATTCTAGGTAAAGCCGACGAAGTGGAGGAAATGTGCCTTGAAGAAGATTCTGACGAACAGTCGGAAGTATGGCATTACGATGAGTTAGGACTGACTCTGACCTTTGACGAAATAGATGGCTGGGTATTAACATCAATATCATCGAACAATGAAAACACAATGCTCAACGGAACAAAACTAGTGGGATTACCAGAAGAAAATATTATGCAAATCATTGAAGACAAAAAGCTTGCTAAAAATGAGGGCGTTGAAATATTTGAGAGTTTCGCCGACGAAATTCCCGATGCTAAGATGGTAAGTTGCTCCGACAGCGAACTCAGTTTTTGGCTAGACTCCAATGGAGTAATAGAGGTTCAATGGGGAGTACTCTTTGAAGATGATGAAGAAACAATAAGGTGGCCATAAAAAACGGAATAGCTTATGATTATCACTTCTTTCTTAGACAACGACTTATACAAATTCACAACCATGCATGCCATAGTGAAAAAGTTCCCGGCAGCTTGGGTGAGATATGAGTTCATCAACAGAGGAAATACCAAATTTCCAAAAGGTTTTGCCGACAAGTTAAGGTCCGAAGTAATGTCTATGAAAGAGCTTTATCTAACCGAAGCGGAAGAAGCTTTTATTACAAAACGATGCTATTTCTTCCCTCAAAACTTCATTGATACGCTCCGCAATTTCAAGTACGAGCCCAAAGAAGTACATATAACTCAGAATAACGGTGATTTAAAGGTACATATCGAAGGACTTTGGTATAGAACTGTTCTTTGGGAGGTGCCTCTTATGGCAATAATCTCGGAACTATATTTCAAAGAAACAAATCAGCATTCTGACGACAGTTGGCAGGAGCGAACCACAGACAAAGCAAAGAGACTCAGCCGAATAGGTGTAAAGTTTTCAGAATTTGGTACTCGTCGCCGATTTTCTGGCGAAATACACAACAAGGTGGTAAAATTATTACAAGCCCACTCAAACGGAAGTTTCACAGGTACTAGCAACGTTTTGTTTGCCATGAACCACAATACTGGAATTATAGGAACTCATCCCCACGAGTGGTTTATGTATCATGGAGCCCATTTTGGTTATCGCATCGCGAATGAAATGGCTCTAGAAAATTGGTCGGACGTTTATCAAGGAGCATTAGGAATAGCGCTTACCGATACATACACATCGGCAAACTTCTTCCAGCAATTTAAGCTTAAACACGCCAAACTATTTGACGGTGTAAGATGGGATAGCGGAGACCCTATAGCATTCACAAATAATGTCATAGAGCATTATAAGTCTTTGCGAATTGACCCAAAGACAAAAACTATTGTTTATAGTGATTCTCTAAACATGGAAACTGTAGAGCAAATTGAAAATCATGCACAAGGAAAAATAAGAACAGCATATGGAATAGGAACGCACTTTACAAATGATGTAGGAGCAACCCCCTTAAATATCGTTATTAAATTATTTCAGGTACGCCCCAGGGATTACGACACTCCCATATCAGCAATAAAATTATCTGACGTGAGTGGGAAACATTCTGGCGACCAAGACGAAATAGAAATTTGTCAGCGTATTATCTGTAAAAAGTGATATCATAGACACCTTACTCGGTAATAATAAAAAAAACATCTTTGTATATAATCTTTCCATTCAAAAAGACAATAATTGAAAACAGAAAACCGAATATTAACTGGTAATGACAACATGACAGAGCCTATTTTTGATGCAAAGCAAAGTACTTCAAACATAAGACAACTATTTGAGAAATACTTAATAAAGTCCAAACTCAAATCAGTGGTAGTGGGCGAATCTGGTGGTATCGACTCTGCCCTGACAAGCGTATTGGCAAGACCAGTTTGTCAAAAACTGAGCATCAAACTAATTGCTTGCAGTATTCCCATAGAAACAAACACGAAGGCCGAAATAGAAAGAGCAAAAAACATTGGCACTGCATTTGCTGATAAATTCATAGAGAAGGACTTGACAAACAACTACTTACGCCTAAAAGAGGGAATCCTATACGATGACGAAAACGCAGTAGATTATGACTGCAGAATACGAATGGGAAACATAAAAGCTCGTATTAGAATGATATTCCTATATCATACAGCATCTCTAAACCAAGGTCTGGTAATGTCTACCGACAATCTTACAGAGTTACTTTTGGGCTTCTGGACACTACACGGAGACGTGGGCGATTACTCTTTATTCAAGTATTTATGGAAACACGAAGTGTACGAACTAGCGAATTTCCTACTTGCCGAGGAACTGACGAACAAAGACGAAAAATCAGCACTGAAAGCCTGCATAGATGCGCAACCGATGGATGGGCTCGGCATCACCAATACAGACCTAGACCAGCTCGGCACAGCTACATATCAGGAGGTGGACATGGTATTAAAAAATTACCTTCAATTAAAAGATGAAAAAAAAGAGCTTAATGAAGAGTTACTTAATCACCCAGTTATTCAACGTTATATTAAATCGCAATATAAACGAGAAAATCCATATCACGAAGCACGAAAGCTGATAACAAAAGCGGCAGTATTCTGACTAGGCTCAATCAATCTTAAGAACAAGGCTTTATAAAAAACGAAAGAGAAAATTAAAACTTAAAATGAATAAGACTGTTTATTAGCAGTTTCATTAAAATAAGCAAGCCATCATAATCAACTATAATACAGGAGAGTGGCCACAAACAAGGAAAATATAAAAATAGACCGTTAATCAGAAAATACTGGTTAGTAGTTATTAGTAAAATTACAAACGTATGAGAATAGCATTAATTGGGTACGGAAAAATGGGAAAAGCTATAGAACAAATAGCTCTAGAAAGAGGACACGAAATAGTACTCAAAATAGATATTGATAATCAGGCAGACAACACTGTGGAGAACCTAAAAAAAGCAGATGTGGCAATAGAGTTTACCGTCCCTAAAATGGCCACTCAAAACTACAAAAGGTGCATTGATGCTGGGATACCAGTGGTAAGTGGAACAACAGGATGGCTGGGAAAATGGGACGAAATAATCTCTTACTGTAAATCCAAGAATGGAACTTTCTTTTATGCATCCAATTTTAGTATCGGTGTGAATTTGTTTTTCAAACTCAACAAAGAACTTGCGCAACTAATGAAAGTCCACTGCGAATATTCACCATCCATCGGGGAAACTCACCACATACACAAACTAGACACTCCTAGTGGTACTGCAATAACAATTGCCGAAGGGGTTTGCGAGGCTTATGATAGAGATTGGGTCTTGGCAGAAAATACATCCGACGTCAATAATCAATCCATACCAATCGTTTCAAGACGAAAAGGAGAAACACCTGGAGACCATAGCGTTATCTATAATTCAGATATTGATTTCATCAAGATAGAACATAGCGCAAAAAACCGTAAAGGTTTTGCTCTCGGGGCTGTACTTGCAGCAGAATACACAAAAAATAATAAAGGCATTTTGAGTATGAATAAAATGCTGAACATCTAAAATATAAGTAAATATGAAAAATGTACTTAGCTTTCTGAAGAATCCCTGGTTTAAGTTTATATTCTGGGGCTTTCTTCTAATACTCCTTGCAATATGGATGGAGAACTTGTGGTTTATTTTAGGCTTGATTATTATCTTTGACTATCATATCACGAAAAAAGTAAATTGGACATTCTGGAAAAAACGAAAACCCGAAGGTCACAAATATTCTACTTTTACGGAGTGGGTTGATGCTCTTATATTTGCCGTTATTGTAGCATACTTCATCAGAATGTTCTTTGTAGAACTTTATGTTATACCAACACCATCAATGGAGAAATCTTTGCTCGTAGGCGATTATCTACTTGTGGGAAAATATAACTACGGCACAAGAACACCTAATACACCTGTTGCTATCCCGTTTATGCACAATACCATACCTGGAACTCTGTCAAAATCGTACAGCGAGATCATAAAGAGTCCCTATAAAAGACTTGTCGGTCTTGAGAAAATTAAGAACAATGATATCGTTGTATTTAATTTTCCCGAAGGAGACACAGTGGCACTAAACTACTCCAATTCAAGCTACTACCAGATTGTCAGGGAGCTCGGTCGTAAGACCATCTGGAATAACCCCGAAAGATTTGGTAAGGTTATAAGTCGGCCTGTTGATAAAAGAGACAATTACATAAAAAGATGTGTAGCAATTCCTGGCGACGAATTGCAGATAAAAGATGGTATACTATACATCAACGGGGAAAAAAATCATATATATAACGGCATACAAAACAAGTATATAATTCGTTTTAAAACAGGGCAATCGGTGCAGCTTCATGACCTTCAAAAAATGGGAGTCGAAAGTGCCAATGCTCTGAAAGATGCGAGTGGTATTATAGCAACATTATCAGAAGAGCAAAGAGCAAAAATTGCCAAAATACCAGCAGTAGAAACATTAGAACTTTACTATACTGAGTCAAATTCCTATAGTATGGCAATTTTTCCACACGACCCTAAATATGTGTGGAACCACGATAATTTTGGGCCTCTAAAAATACCAACAAAGGGCGAAACTATAACAATATCAAAAGATAACATCTCAATATATCGTAGGATAATATCTGTATATGAGGCAAATACATTAGAAGAACGAGATGAGAAAATATTCATTAATGGCAAAGAGTGCACTTCCTACACTTTCAAAATGGACTATTATTGGATGATGGGCGACAATCGCAATAACTCTTTAGATTCTAGATACTGGGGCTTTGTGCCTGAAGATCATGTCGTAGGAAAGGCTCTTGTTGTAGTATTTTCAAAATCAGCCAAAGATGGAGTGCGATTTAAGCGTATTATGAAGATAATACATAATATGGACTAACTTATAATTTATCTTTTACAAAATATCGATCGAAATGAAAATAGGAACAATTCTTTTAATCCTGACGCTAATCTGTATTATAATATTCTCTATTCAAAACTCGACAAATATAGACATCAATTTTCTATACTGGTCTAGCTCCACAATGTCTCTTGCTCTTTTAACTATTACTTGTGTGATTTTGGGAATATTAGTTGGCTTGTCGTTCTACATATCTTCGACAATAAAATCCAGGAAAATTAAAAACTCTCTTAAGCTTGAAGTTAAAACCCTAAAGACGCAGATAGAGGCACTAAACGCCTTAATTTACAACTACAAAAACCAAATACAAGAAGAATCTATAGATCATAGCGAAGAAGAGCCACAAAAATCTTTTTTTGATGCCTGAACAAAACAAAATAAAATGATTTTCTCCACCACATACCTCCCCAATATTGCTTATTATACAGCCTTCTTGGCTGACGATGCTCCGTGTATGGAGGTATGTGAAAACTTTGTGAAGCAAACCTACAGAAATCGGTGTGATATTCTTGCTGCCAATGGAGTACTGAAACTTGTAATACCTGTAGAATATGCACGTAGCAAAAAAATTAAAATTAAAGACGTTAAAATCGCTTACTACGAAACATGGCAAAAACGCCATTGGCGTAGTATCGTATCCGCTTATTCCTCTTCTCCTTTTTTTGAGTATTTTGCCGATGAATTTGCCCCATTTTACACCAATAAGTACACCTTTCTCTACGACTTCAACACCTCTCTGTTTAGAACAATAAACAGAACCATAAACTTAAGCGTATCTCCAACAAAAACAGATTATTACAACACAAACAATAGCTTAAACATTTACTCCTCTAAAGCTTGCAACATGTCTTTTAGAAAATACCCACAGGTGTTCGATTTTAAATTCGGATTTGTCGAAAATCTAAGCATAATAGACCTCCTTTTCAATGTGGGGACAGAAGCAAAATACTATCTTACCACAAATAATTAACACCACTACCCTACTGCCAAAAAGAGAGAAACAAATAGAGGCACGCATATCTCTAGAACGATTCCATTTATAATGGCAATAAACACAAATTCCTTGCCACTAGTCTGAGTGATTATGGGCAAAGAAGTATCCATGCTTGTCGCACCTCCCGAAACTATGGGAGCCAGTTTTCCAAAATATTTAACCATAAGTGGAGCAAATAGAAGTGTCGAAATCTCTCTTAAAATATTTGCTAACAGAGCTATTACTGCCAACTTTTCATGTCCAGCCTCCGCAATTAAAATGCTTGACAAAGAATAGTACGCAAACCCAGAGCCAACGGTTAGCAAATCTATTAAACTCAGCTCATTTATAAATAGACTGAGAACAAAGCATCCTAAGTATGTGCCAACAATACAAACTACAGGAGATATAAATACCTTTAAATCAATCGATTTAACAAATCTAGTCTTCTTACTATCAATGGCTACAGAAAAACCAACAAGAAACATGAGAACTAATAAAACATACTTGCTATAATTGCCATCAACTACTTGACGTGGCAAAACATCAACATACCCAAGAAGGATACCTAAAGCAAAAAAGACTAATATGATTAGACTATTCTTCATCTTTACGAAAGAATTTTGCAAACGCAAACCTAGCCAAGAGAAGACTCCCAAATACACCAAATATGGAAATAAGAATGGCTTGTAAACTATAGCTATACAAATTACTAACAATCTCTTTATTTCCTCCAATTGAAAGGCCCAAAGAAAAAAGCAGCATAAAAATAACCAAAGAAATCGCTCCAGATATATACCTTTCCTTAATCTCGACAAACCTTGAAAACAGTAAGCCAGCAGCAATCCCAAAACCTAAAACAATTAATATTTCGACCATAGTAATGATTTTTAGTGCTAAAATACAACAATTATTACAGACATCAATACATAAAGCCTTTCTATTTTTAAACAAAATGTCTCGTTAGATTTTGCGACGTAAATGACTAGCACAAAGTGAATATAGCGCATATATTAGGCATCATAAACAGCTCTAATTGTCAAGCATTTTCTGCAAAGCGAACATCTCATCGCGGAGACGTGCAGCTTCTATAAAATCAAGATCCTTAGCCGCCTTTTTCATATCATTGCTAAGCTTGGCAATACTCTTTTCTAATGCAGGCTTCGACATATACTTTACTATCGGATCGGCAGCAACCTCTCCTTTTCCCTCTCTTTCATAATCAGAAGTCGGTTTTCTTGCAGAACTGTTGTACCCAACAATTTCTCTCGTTGCTTTAACAATAGGCCTTGGTGTAATGCCATTTTCTAAATTATATTTCAATTGTTTATCACGACGATAATTAGTATTATCTATGGTGCGTTGCATCGATCCTGTTATCCTGTCGGCATACATTATTACCATTCCGTTTACATTACGAGCTGCTCGTCCTGCCGTCTGAGTCATAGACACTTCCGAGCGTAAAAAACCTTCTTTGTCCGCATCAAGAATTGCCACCAATGATACCTCCGGAAGATCCAAGCCCTCTCGCAATAAATTGATACCGACAAGCACATTGAACTCTCCATTACGTAGCTGTTCCAAAATTTCAATGCGTTCGAGAGTGTCGATATCTGAATGTAAGTATCGAGCCTTAACTCCAACTTCTATTAAAAATGCACTCAACTCTTCTGACATGCGCTTGGTAAGAGTTGTTACAAGAATCCTTTCATTCTTATCGATACGTATGTTTATCTCGTTTAGTAAATCATCGATTTGCATTTGAGTGGGTCGTACCTCAATGATAGGATCTAACAAGCCCGTTGGTCGTATAAGTTGTTCCACTATAATGCCTTCTGATTTTTCAAGCTCGTAGGCAGCTGGTGTAGCACTTACATACACAATCTGATTGAACATACTCTCAAACTCCTCGAACTTCAATGGCCGATTGTCCAATGCTGCTGGAAGTCTAAATCCGTAGTCGACAAGGTTTATTTTCCTCGATCTATCGCCACCATACATTGCATGTATCTGAGGTAGTGTAACATGACTCTCATCTACAAAAAGTATAAAATCCTTTGGGAAATAATCTAAAAGGCAAAAAGGACGCGAACCTGCAATGCGTTTATCAAAATAGCGCGAGTAATTCTCTATGCCTGGACAATAACCTAACTCCTTCATCATTTCCATGTCAAACTCTACCCTCTCCTTTATGCGCTCAGCCTCAATATGTTTCCCTTCAGATTTAAAAAAATCAATTTGTTTTAC
Organism: Bacteroidales bacterium; assembly: GCA_047974415.1. Lineage (GTDB taxonomy): Bacteria > Bacteroidota > Bacteroidia > Bacteroidales > Prolixibacteraceae > JBKEAJ01. The sequence goes on from JBKECH010000103.1 coordinate 11,520, forward strand.
CAAGTCATCTTGTATGTCATATACGGCTCGTTTCATACTGTCCTTGGTTGTAACAAAGATGTTTGCAGGGTGAATTGTTACTTCCTGAACACTATCAATAGTTTTTGTAGTATAGGGGTCAATAAGCTGAATTTCATCTATTTCTTCATCCCAGAAAATAATGCGAAAGGCATTCTCTCCAAAAGCTGGATACACATCCAAAGTATTCCCTTTAACTCTGAATGTTCCATTTTTTAATTCCATATCACTTCGGGAGTACAAAGCGTCTACAAGCCTAATTAACAATGCATTTCGCCCAGGCTCATCCCCAACCTTCAGTTTTATCACATTGGAATAGAAATCATCAGGATTGCCAATTCCATAAAGACACGACACCGACGATATTACAAGCACATCCCTCCTCCCACTCAGCAATGCAGATGTGGTGCTGATACGTAGCTTTTCTATTTCTGAGTTTATAGATAAGTCTTTCTCTATGTATTTATCAGAGGACGGAAGATACACTTCTGGTTGATAATAATCATAGTAAGATACAAAATACTCCACCAGGCTGTTTGGGAAAAATGCTTTCATTTCGCTGTAGAGCTGTGCTGCCAAGGTCTTGTTGTGCGAAAGTATCAATGTTGGTCTGTTTAGTTGCTCAATGACATTTGCCATAGTAAAAGTCTTTCCCGAACCTGTTACCCCTAGCAATGTTTGCGCAGGTATTTCACCCAATAAATTGTCTACCAGTTGTTTTATTGCTGCAGGTTGATCGCCAGTTGGCTTATATTCAGATACTATCTTAAAGTTCATTTCTCAGACTTTCTTTTTTTTTATTCTTAGATAAGATTTTTTAATTAAGGTATAGCACTAAAGCATCGAGAACCTGGACTAGAAAGCTAAACACCAGAGCTTGCAAAACCATATTAATCAAAAGATTACCCCCGCAAAACAAATAATTTACAAAGTGAGCGTAACGCATATTCAGACTTTATAAACGGACTCTAATTATTATATTGGCAGTAGTGAAGCATAAGCAAGTATCAAACTCTTGCTCCCGACAACGTCAAAGAGCACAGTAGCTTTAGAGTTTGGACCGTCATCCACCAGCTTTAGTACCGTTCCTGTGCCAAAACGATTGTGCTCAACTTTCATGCCCACTTTCAATGTATTTATGTCCGTTCCTTTGCGCTCAGGGTAGTTATCTTGTGCAGAACCTTTTTTATTCAGCGACGTTAATCTAGTCTTATACCCTTGAGGATTAGAAGGCAAACTCGTCTTAACATGCGGTGTACTACCTGAATAAGACGGAGCTCTTTCTCTTTTTCTTAATTGTCTAGATGTATATTCTGAAGCTTCTACAAAACGCATATCTATATCTGTGATGAAGCGACTCGGAGCAGGATTGGTTGTCTTTCCCCACGAATAACGATTACCACAAAATGAAATATAAACCTTCTTCTCAGCCCTTGTCATAGCTACGTAGAAAAGACGACGTTCTTCTTCTAAAGCTCCTTGTTCCGTCTCTGCTGTTGTTTTCTGACTTGGGAATAGTCCTTCTTCCACTCCTACAATAAACACTACTGGAAATTCTAGTCCCTTTGAAGCATGGATGGTCATTAACGTTATATGATTATCATCCTCAATCTGCTTGTCTTGATCTGTTAACAAAGAGACCTCAAGCATGTAAGCAGCAAGACTATTTTCCAAGCCTTGCTCCAAGGCATCGATAGAGAACTCTTTTATCCCGTTTAGTAGTTCTTCTAAATTCTCGTATCTACTCACCCCTTCTGGTGTTTTATCGTTATAAAGCTCGTTCAATATACCAGAGCCTTTCACAATTTCTTGTGCAAGCTCATACGCATCCCTGTTTTCCAGACCTTGCTTCAGCTCCGAAATTAAAGAATAGAATATTTTTAGTTTTACGAGAGTACCATTGTTAAATTTTAAGCTATTGATATGTAGCTGCTTTTTAATTGCTTCCCATATAGATATCTCTTCAGAGTTGGCATATACCTCCAGTTTCGCAAGTGTACCTGCTCCAATTCCCCTCTTTGGATAATTGATTATTCTTTTAAGCGCCTCATTATCTTTAGAGTTGATTACTAGACGAATATAAGACACGACATCTTTAATTTCCTTGCGCTGATAGAAAGACAAACCTCCATAAATTTTATAGGGGACACTTGCCTGACGAAGAGCTTCTTCAAAAATGCGAGACTGGGAATTTGTCCTATATAAAATAGCAATATCCTTGTAAGGCACGTGTTTTGTCAGATACAAGCTTAAAATGTCACTTACTGTAACGTACCCTTCTTCTTTGTCCGTAAGCATAGCTTTGACCGAGATACTTTCTCCAACCTCATTCTCGGAAAAAACATTCTTAAACAACTGATTTTTATTGGCTTTTATAACAGAGTTCGCAGCATTTACGATGGTCTGTGTAGAACGATAGTTCTGCTCCAATCTAAAAATCTTCAATTCAGGATAATCTTTCTTAAAATTTAGAATATTCTCTATCCTCGCTCCACGAAAGGAGTAGATACTCTGTGCATCATCCCCAACTACGCAGATATTATTATTACGCTTTGCAAGCTTGTTCACAATCAAATACTGAGAAAAATTAGTATCCTGATACTCATCAACTAGAAAGTAACAAAATCGCTCCTGATACTTCTGCAACACTTCGGGAAAATCACGAAATAATATATTGGCATTGAACAATAAATCATCGAAGTCCATTGCTCCAGACATAACACATCGTTTCGAGTATTCCTTGTAAACTTCGCACGTTCGAGGCATACCCACATAAGTATCGTAATTCAGAAGATTGGTGTTTTGCGTATAAGCTAGTGGCGAGAGAAGATTGTTCTTGGCTTTTGATATGCGCCCTAATACCGTTGCTGGTTTATATGTTTTCTCGCTAAATCCCAAATCCTTACATATTGACTTGATAAGATTTTTAGAATCAGCAGTATCATAAATTGTAAAATTTCTAGGATAACCCAACTTATCAGCCTGCTCTCTCAGTATTCGAGAAAAGATAGAGTGGAAAGTGCCCATCCATAAGCACTTAGCACGTTCCATACCTACCACCCTTGCAATACGCTCTTTCATTTCCCGAGCAGCTTTGTTGGTAAAGGTAAGAGCCAGTATTTCATGTGGGGCTACACCTCTATTTAGCAGATTGGCAATACGCATGGTGAGCACCCTAGTCTTGCCAGATCCTGCCCCAGCAATAACCAACGATGGTCCATCAACACTTATAACAGCTTCCCTTTGAGCATCGTTTAGCCCTGCCAATAATTCCTCCATTTATTTATGTTTTCAAACTCCAAAGATAACTTTTTGAATCCAATTCTCACAATTCTGCAAATATCTAGTGCCTCGTTTTGTTAACGCCTGTCCATAACATCTGGAGTCTGAACTAGAAAGTTAAATATATATGTATATTAGAAATTTAAGTAGGAGCTGGACCTATGTGTTAGCCCGAAAGGCGTTAATTACATACCCCAGTTTAGAATTGCAAAAAATACTATTTGTTTTTTGTCTCATAAAAAATAAATAACTACCTTTGCACCACCTTAATGAAAATGGGGTCCAGTAGCTCAATTGGATAGAGCAACAGCCTTCTAAGCTGTAGGTTCTAGGTTCGATTCCTAGCTGGATCACAAAGAGATTTCACAACACACCGAGAGCTAGCAATATAAAAGCTGGCTTTCTTTATTATTCCCCATAATTGACTTTTTTGCTCAAAATCGACCCCAAAAAGTTCACCTGCCCGAACAAGACAACTCGAGATGGACATTTGCCATGCTCCTGGCGTTATGCTCACTTTGCGAATTAGGCACTTACAATCGAGTAGGATGAATGGGATTAATTCCCATTCCGTCCTCTCACACCACCACGCATGCCGTTCGGCACGTGGCAGTTCCTTAATTTCGATACAACCCTCGTATATATCCTACTTTCGTCTTCTCCTGATTTATCTTGAGCAGCAAACGCTTCTCGATATACCCAATGATCGATTGCTCTACCCCTTGGGCTGCTCGTTTACTCTTGCATAATATCATGCAGTCGTTCGGTATAGCGCACGAAGCAGTGTCCTCGTAAGGCTAACTCTGTATCCAATTCGTGAAGCATAATGTTGCTTAATATTGGACTTAAATTGCCGCCCTGAGGTACGCCCGATATAGTCTTACTAAAGACTTCATCCTCCATAACCCCTGCATTAAGGTATTTGTGGATTAACGAAATTAAGCGATTATCTTGGATAGTTCTTGACAAAATTTCTATGAGCTTACTATGATTAACGGTATCAAAGTAGTGCTCTAAATCAACGGCAGTGGTATTTTCTGCTTTCTGCCTTGCATTAGGTAACATTCATTTACTTCTCGATTTGTTAAGGTTCGGACCTTCCCCATGCTTTCACATCGGTACTATGTCCTCGGCTGACTTCTCACAGCTAGCTTTACTCCATGCTTCTAAAAAAATATC
>JBKECH010000151.1:0-1701 GCA_047974415.1 Bacteroidales bacterium
GAAGTAGATTATTACGCCAAGGATAATGACGACTACGTAAATGGCGAAGGGTTCTGTTGTGGCGATGAAATGCGCACTAAATCTACATTACCTTCGGATAATGTTGATTACGAAAAACTGCAATATTACTACCACCCCGACCACCTCGGTTCTGCTAGCTATATCACAAACCTTGATGGCGAAGTGGTACAGCACATTGAATACGTTCCCTTCGGCGAGGTCTTCCTAGAGGAAAGGAACAACACTTGGAATACGCCTTATCTATTTAACGGCAAGGAATTAGATGAGGAAACAGGGTTGTACTATTATGGGGCTAGGTATTACAATCCGAGAGTGAGTTTGTGGTATGGTGTTGACCCTCACGCATCAAGTTATCCTGGTGTATCACCATACGCATATGTATTAAATAATCCTATCAATGCAATAGATCCAGACGGTAGAGATGTGATATTGTTGATTGACAAGCAAGGAGCTGGAGGAAGAGGACATATGGGAATGCTTTATCAAGATGGTAATGGCTCTTGGTATTACTTCTCGCAAGGAGCAACTGGTAATCCAAGTACATCAGGAATGGTTACATCACAGAATACTGCAGGAGGAGTAACATTGATAAAATTACAGGTTACTGAAACAGTAGCAATGAAAGACTCTAAAGGTAATCCTATTCTTGATGCCAATGGAAATGCAATGACAAAACAAGTAACAAGAGATGCTACAGAGGCGGAAGCATTAGCAGGTGCTAAATCAGGGCAATTAGGAACAGCATATGATGATTCCTATAAAATCACAACGTCATCAAAAGAAGATGCACAAATACATACTGGAGCAACTAAAGTAGCGAATGACCATAATTCTGGTAAGTCAGAATACAACCTGTACTTTAATAACTGTGTAGATGCTTGTCAAGATGCAGTTCAGAGCAACACAAGAATTGATATGCCAACTGATTATAGTCCAGTGCCAAATAGTTACTTTGACAAAGTAAAAGAAAATGGTGTAACAAGAAAACCTGAGCCGAAACCTATTTCTAAGGATAATAATCCTGGAGCACTTAAACCGTGGGAACCTAAATTATAGTGCTATGAAAAAGATATATAAATTAGGTTTGGTAGTATTATTGTTGCTTGGTGTGGTTTGTTGTGTGAATATGTGCCGATTTGCAAGGGGAGTAAAAGAAGATGCTATAAATAAAAAAAATGAGGTTAATACTCAAGATAGCATTAGGCTTAATGACAGTACATATTTACATAAAGAAAAGGTAAAATAATTTTTAAAAGCCATCCAGTCGGGTGGCTTTTTTCATTTATAGCATAGCTACATTTTTATTAAAGAAGTCTTTAAACTTACTTTTGGTAAGCATCCCATCAATAATACGGAAGATAGCGTTTTTATCTTCTTCTTCCAGTTGGGCAATTAATTTAAGGCGTTCGTTAGTAGATTTATCTACAATGGTAACAGGCTTAGGCGTTTTTTTATCTTCAAAATGGATAATCTCATCAACCGTCATTCCGAATAGCTGGGCGATTTTATCCAAAGCTTCTACAGAAATATCTCTTTGACCACTTTCTATTTTGGAATAGTTAGAAGCCTGCATATCAGCAGTAGAAGCCACTTCTTTCTGCATTAAGCCTTTTTGTTCCCTAATCTTTTTTATGTTTTTGCCAATGCCTGCCATATTACTACGCTTTATGAATTAATAGC
>JBKECH010000156.1:0-8809 GCA_047974415.1 Bacteroidales bacterium
TATGTCGAATGTGGTGGGTAGACTTTAATGGAAAATAGAAAAAGTATTCGAATTGCAACACAAAAGAGCATTTTGGCGTAACGTTTCTTTAAACAGTTTTATCTTGGTAGAGGGTGTATCAAGCGCTTTCTTCGAAAAGTTTTGGCTTGATAGAGGGTGTATCAAGTGTTTTCTTCGAAAAGTTTTGGCTTGGTAGGCCTAATGATTTTTTAGTTTCCAAATCTCACCCACTCTATTCGACATAGAACCAATATTCTGGTTATATGCCGTTTTGTAGTGGATGCAGGGCTCTTGGGTTGAGACCGAACAGGTCAATAAATCTACCAAGTAGCAACTTATTGTGGTTTATTGTTTTAACATCAGCCATAGAGAATGCACCTCTTTCTTTCTTGGGGCGCTTCAACCAGTACTGAATCTTAACAACATTAATTGCAGTAAGTGAAGCATTAAAGTGGGGATGTAGTTTATTCTCGCTTCAAGCCTGATAGTTATTCAAGCCTGTGTGCTGCTTCCCGTCGCGATATAGAAATTCGATCTGGAAGTGACTTTCTCCGTGAGAAAGTGTCAGTTTTTTATTGAAATCCAAGAAATCGAAAGATTTTTCAAATTGATTCCTTGAGTTGAAAGCGTATGGTATTGACAATCCAATAAGAAAGCAAGCCCAAGAACAAATGCGCATCGCTGCGTTCATCCTTCTGATGATAAATAGGGCGCAGGTTTAAATCAGCCTTTAGCTGCCGATTCATCGAGGCTTCTGTCATGGCTTTTGAGGGAGAGGTAATCTCCAGATAATAATCCTCGTCGGGTGCGGTCTGCACTTCCCGCAAGGTGATTTCCTGCTTTCGGGCATCAAGTACCGTAACTTTGCAGTATCTTTCAGCAAAGAGGTGTTCTTCTTCGGTAAGTCCATCCTGATTTTCTGGGAAAAGAGATTGGCTATGTCGATTTTGGAAGCGCAAACTCAATGCGCTTGACTTGGAGGGGCTTCAATGAAGGCTCAAAACCAATATTCAAAACAAGGAGGGAATGCACACGTCCGCGCGCATCGCGATAAGACTCCTTCAAAAGAAAGAAAAAACATGGCACTGTTAAACCGAAAAGAGTGGCATCATTCGAACCGAAATTACCACCATAAAAATACAACAAGAAAAATGAACAAAAGTGTCCTACATTTTGATTTGGCAGGACACCCTCCAAATGCTATCGCTTATTTTCAGTGGGTTATAGTTGGGCTGTCATCGAAAAATAGCCGATTTTTTGTTGAAAATATTTTTATGAGTGAAAGTTGGGTTGAGAGTTTTTTTTGCGCAGTGCAAAGTCGGTAATCTAGGTGACGTAATGCATCTCAATAAACCTCCTTACTTTTGTTTTGTTCAACGTAGCAGTGCTATGCATCGTTCACCAAAGCCCTTGTTTCATGTGTTTGAAATTTTGCAATAAGCTGTAAACCATAGACTCTGTGCTTTTGCCGGTTTATAATCATCCTCCTGTGCGTAGTTAGGCTTACAGCCTACTGCATGACTGTTTCATCAAGCTTGAAATACTCGCTACGGCGTTCCAATGCATACAATCTGAAATAAAAGACAGGAACTTATATGCCCCCTAATGAACACTGATTAGTAGAGCTTACAAAAACTGAATGAATAAGGGACTATCAGGAACAGAGACATGCTTATAAGTCGCTTCATTTGTCTTTTGTTCTATATTTCAGATTATCAAATAGGCGCTCTATCAATCTCCTTTCTGTAACAATTATGTCGGCAACGCCTCTTATCTCATGGCGAAAATCTAGAACCTTCCCATAATTTGTTTTCAATTGCCTTGGCAATTCTACAATCAACAAATAAGTTTCTACTGCTGTTTCACCCGCAACTTGCGCTTGAGTCAACAATGATATTGAAGATACAATACCATCAATTGATCCATACTCTATGTATGGATAATCATCCAGTTTTATAGTAACCCTGCTTCCCAACTCAACCTTCCCTGCCCCACTTGCTGGAAGTAGAACTTGTCCAAACATATTGCTCTCTTGAGGAACAACTCCAAACACTTCCTCTCCATTCTGAACAAATTGATTTTCTGTTATAAATTTCATAAACTCAACTCTTCCTCCAAACGGCGCCTTAAATACATATTTTTGCTCCCAGGCTTTCAGATTATCATTCAAATCATGATAAGTAGTCAATAAATCTAGTTGCAACTGCCTCTCCTTCTCCCTCTGCTCAACATTCAGCTGATTCAAACGATTTTTATTCTCGACAATCTGCTTTTTTATCAAAGTCACCTCCTTTCTTAAGCTTAAGACTTCTTGCCTAATTGACAGGAGCTTGGACTTGCTGTCATCAACTTCATATTCGCATGTAACAATAACATCTTGATTAAGCGATACATATCTATCAAACCACTTTTGAGAGATTTCTAATTTCTCGTTGGCTACAACAAGTAACTTTTCCGACTTTTCAAGAATTGACTCTTGCCAACTAATATCATCCACCAATGCTACTCGCTGCTTATCAAACACATTATCATCTTTGTACTCATCTCTTTTATTCAGGGCTGACAAAAAAGAATAATACTTTAGGTTTAAATCGCCCATAGAGACCTTCTCAGAAAAAATAGCATCTCTGGGAGAGTCATTCTCATTTGGATCAAAGGCATTTATCAAACTAATTACAGACTGTATATCCTTGGTTGTTGCTGGATTTTCAATAACTGCAATATAATCCTCCTTTCTCACCTCAGCCTGAGGACCAAAAGCAATTTCGCGAACACTTCCAGACGTATTAGCCACTAACTTGACAGGAGCATGTGTTGAACTGATTTTAATCTGCCCTGTTACTGTATCTGGATACTTTATAATCCATCCAAAAAGCAAAAGGAGCGACGTGAACAATAAAAATGCAAACGCAACCCACTTCCCAAAAAACATAGGCATACGCTCTACTATATCATTCACCTCCTCGCTGTGCTTTAAGTCTAATAATACCTCACTCTCATTCTGCAACTGTTTCTGTTTCATATTGACTCTGTATAAGTTCGTAATAAAATCGCTTCTCCTTCATAAGCGATTCATGATTGCCAACCTCTACCACCATTCCTGCTTTCATCACCACTATTTGATCAGCTTTCCGAATAGTGCTAAGTCGGTGAGCCACAATGACGACTGTCCTATTTTGGAATACATTGTTCAAGGCTCTCACTATCTTCTGCTCATTTATGGAGTCTAGAGCGTTTGTAGCCTCATCTAAAAACAAATAATCTGGTTTTTTATACATTGCACGAGCAATGAGAACCCGCTGTCGCTGTCCTCCACTCAAACCTCGTCCCATCTCACCAATCACTGTTTGGTAGGCTTGTGGCATAGCTTCGATCTCTTCATTTATATTTGCTATCCTTGCTGCCTGCTTCAATGCGTCATAATCAACATTCTCATCACTCAATACTATATTATTCTGTATGGTGTCACTGAATAACTTCCCTTCTTGCATAACGCAACCACACTTTGCTCGCCACTGTCGCAAACTGATATTATTTACACTCATGCTACCGATATTAATCTCTCCAGCAGTAGGATGATACAGCCTGAGAAGGAGCTTTAGCAATGTTGACTTTCCACAACCACTATCCCCAACAATAGCAGTAACCTTGCCTTCAGGAATTTTTAAAAATACATTCCTTAAGACCAGTGGCGCGTGCTGAGAATATTGAAAGCACAGGTTCTTAATAGTAAGGTTTTTTTCTGCTGGCAATTCCATGCTATTGCCTACAACGACAGTAGTCTCGCCCTCATCTCGCAACTTGTGAATTTCATTAATACGCATAAAACTCAATTTTGCATACTGCGCCGACTGCACAAACCCAACAAATTGAGCCACTGGACCATTCAGCATACCAATAATAAACTGAGTGGAAATCATAATTCCAAAAGTAATTTCACCGTTAATGACCGCAATTGCACAGAAGAATGTAACTCCTAGGTTTGTTATATGATTAACAAATTGAGCTCCTAGTTGCTGAGCATTGTTAATCTTAAGAACTTTCAAGCTTAGACGATGTATACGCGCCTGCAAAGCTTCCCATTTCCAGCGCTTTGTATCTTCGTAGTTATTTATCTTTATTTCGTGCATATTCTCTACGGTCTCGACCCAATAGCTCTGATTCTTGGAATTTAGTTCAAAATATTCCCAGTCAAGCTTCTTCCGTATACTTAGGAAGATCATTACCCAGGCAACATACAACGCACTACCCCCAATGAAAATAAAAAATATATTAGCATTGTATATCAGTAATATGATACAAAAAATAAAAAATGTGACCATCGCAAAAAGCATACCTAAAGTATTATTTAAAACAAAACTTCGTATGCGCTCATGGTCATAAGCTCTCTGAAGAATATCCCCGACTAATTTATTCTCAAAAAAAGTAATAGGAAGCTTCATCAACTTAATCAAATAGTCAGATATCAACGATATATTAACGCGAGTCGAGACATGCAAAAGCACCCAGTCCCTTAATACATTAGACAAGGTTACACTCAAAATCAAAACTATATTCCCAACTAACATCAAGCGAATAAAAGATATATCTCTGGCATATATTCCAGTATCTATAACAGCTTTTGATATAAATGGCAAAAGAGCCTGCAGTCCAGTAGCTAACAACATAACCACAATAAGAATACCAAAGGCTTTTTTATAAGGCATGAAATAATTTATAAGGTTTTCAAAAGTCTTAAACTTTTCTATGCGTTCATGGGCTTCAATTTGTTTAAAATTTGCCATTGGCTCTAATGCCATAAGAACCCCAAACCCGTCATGCTCTTTGTACCACTTTTTCTTAAATTCTTCAGGGTTGTAACTCAGTAAACCTTTAGCTGGGTCTGATACATAAATTCGACTCGATTTAGTTTTGTAGACCACTATAAAATGGTTGTCGTCCCAGTGTATTATGCAGGGTAAGGATACCCTTACAAGCAAATCGTCTATTGTTGCTTTTACGGAAAGACTCCGCAAGCCTATCTTCTCTGCAGCATAACTAATATCTAAAAAAGAAACCCCTTCCCGCGTAATCCCACACAAATCTCGCAGATACTGCAAAGAATAGTATTTGCCATAGTTCTTTGCGATAATTTTCAAGCAACTCGGACCGCAATCTTTTGCATCCATCTGTCTATCGTGAGGAAAACGCTTAAATTTCATGTTCGTAGTTTTTTTTTACTAGCTATTTAATAATCTTATGACAAGATTATAATTATTTTTCAGTAATGATTTGCTAATGTCTATATTTTTTTTTTACAATTGCAAAATATTACTAGAAAATTTTTGATTGAACGATGTTAGAGGAGCATCAAAAACGGTAGCCAATATATTAATTTAAAGCCTATTGCAACAAAGAATATAAATATAGCATGAGACAAACACGCTACTCAGATTTGATAAATTGAAGAGATAACAGTTAGAACGGCAGGGATGATTAAGGATTCTTTCATATCAAAACTTGCAGACTATGCATTAATGAACGCATGCTCTGTGGACTCATCTGGGCTTTATAATGGAAAAGCTGGAATTTCGTTAGCTCTTTTTGAAACAGCAAGACGCCTAAAAAATAAACACACTGAGGAACAAGCATCAAACCTTCTCAAAGAAGCTTTATTAAGCAAAATGGACGATATTGGATTTGAAAACGGGCTGGCAGGAATAGGATATCTACTGAGTTATCTGATTACGCACAGATTTATCGAGGCTGACTTTGAAGAATTATTTGGAGATAAACACTGTAAAATAGAGACTGGCATAAGAGCATTAAGTAAACAAGATAATACTTATATTTTATGTAAATATTTATCTATAATTAATTACATGCATCTACTTAATGAAAAAATGATTAGTGCTGACTTTTCATTTTTCGCCGAACAGATATTAGAGCGAGTTGGTGAGCTACTCCTCATGCTATTTAATAAGACCGATGGAAATGAATACTCAAAAATAGATGTTATTAATTTGTTCAATAGCTACCTCAAAGCAGTCTATAAATACAAGCATCTCATTATCAACAAAGATTTGCTAAAATTATACATTGACTTATATTACAAGAACAAGTTTATCAGCAATTTCTCAGTTGGGCACTATTTAACACTTGTGGGGAAGGCTAGTAGCAGTGAAAAAATAATATCAGTGGGCATTGACAACAAAATGCAAGCACTACAAAACATCTATCCAGGAGCTTTATCTTTAGCTGAACGAATAAATATTTTATTTTTATTAAGACAAGATGGAATTCAATACGCACAAACAATAAATAAGTTAGAACAATTATTCACATCTCCAACATGCGAACATTCTTTAGAAACAAATATCCTTAAGAGTATACAAGCAAGCAACTTCATCGCTGGATATCAGTCAGGGATTGCACGTTTCTTAATCTACTGTGCAGCCTATAAAAAACCAAATAAATACGAGGATATTCTATTATAACGAATCATTATGCTAAATATCTGCTACTTAAACATTTCAAACAAAAGCTCTACAACTGGAGTTGACCGTTACCTTTCGATTTTAATTAAGGGGATAACAAAATATGCTCCATCTGCTAAGATTACCTTTCTAGACTTTACATATAACAATGAAATACTTTTCCCTCGATACTGCGAAGATAATAACTATAAAAGAGTAGTCATTCCTCTGCCTCAGAGATATTCAAACATACTAAACAAACCCTATTGGATGGATAAGTATTTTGAAACTGTAATTACCATTCTACAACCTCATCTAGAAGTTGACATGCTATATCATGTAAATTCTTCTAATTTAATTCCCCTCGCCCTCAAGTTAAAACAAAACCTACAAGGCAAAATTATTTCTCACGTACATTTAATTCCTTGGAAAGAATACTATGAATGGAATAGAGCCCAATTCAATAAATTATATGCACAACACATTGCTGGAAACAGGGCGGAAAAGTTTTATGTAAATGCAAGAGAAAAAGACTTCTACAAAAAAGCAGATAAGATTATATGTGTTACTAAGATCGGGAAGGAATTTGTTCACAAAGTAGCACAAATACACCAAAATAGAATAATAAACATAATGAATGGTATCGAAGACTTACTGCCAGATAATTTTATAAGAAGAGGCGATAGCAACACAATTACCATCCTATTTGCAGGGAGAGTTTGCGAAGGAAAAGGTATATTTTTTGTTTTAGATTCTCTAAAAATAGTAAAAAATAAAGGCTACGATTTTAAATTTGTGATTGCTGGAGCCTGCGGAGATGACACAAAAAGAACAATATTAAACAAATATCCCAACTTAAACATTGACATTCTGGGAAATATAAACTTTTCTACACTAGAAAAGCTATACCTATCATCTGATATAGGAGTAATACCCTCACTTAAAGAGCAAGCCAGTTATGTTGCCATAGAGATGGCAATGTACGGACTACCTATAGTATGCACGGCTGTTGACGGTTTAGACGAAATCTTCACAGATAGACTGAATGCCCTAAAAGTTGACACTCTATTCTCAAAACTATCGGGCTTGACTATAGATGTAGAAATGATGGCTAACAAAATTATAACACTTATGAAAAACAAAAAATTACGCATCTCCATGGGGAAAAATATCAGAATACTATACGAGCAAGAATTATCATCATGTCGTATGATACAGAGCACTCTAGAAATATATAAAGAAATAAACCAAATGAAAACTTCATGAATAAGGTATCCGTACTAATGCCAGTATATAATGCAGAGAAATATATGGCAGAAGCTATAGAAAGCACTCTAAATCAGTCATTCACTAATTTTGAGTTCATTATTGTTGATGACGCCTCAACAGACAACACTTTAGCAATTATTGATTCGTATAAAGACAGTAGAATACAGTTAATAAAAGCTGAGCACAGCCTCGTCAAATCATTGAATATCGGACTAAAAGCAGCATCTGGGGAATATATAGCCCGCATGGATGCGGACGACATTATGCATACTGACAGGCTTAAAATACAATATTCTCTTATGGAAGAAGAAGAGCAAATAACAGTATGTAGTTCTTGGATGAAAGCATTTGGAACTAAAATATCAGGAAGTCAACTCATAAAGAGTAATATCGGCATGGTCGAATACCCTCTATTATTGCTATTGAGGGGAAACTTTGTTTTCCATCCCACTGTTATGATACGTAATTCTTTTTTAAAAGAAAAGGGACTGAAATACCGAGATTATATTTGGGCGGAAGACTACAAGCTATGGGTAGACATTGCCGAAGCCGGAGGTCGCTTTTTTATTGACTCCGAACCTCTTCTACTACACAGAATATCGGACGAACAAGTTAGAAATACGAAACAAAGGGAACAAGCAGAATCTACCCTAAAAATAAAAAGAGAAATATTGACGGAGCTCGTAGAAACTAGCGACATAGAAAAGCTACAAGACTTATTGACTTTACTGGACGAGATAAAAGACGAAGGTTTCTTATCCGATAATGAAATTACAACTTTCTTCTATACCATACTACAAAAAAGGCCTTTTAGGCATAATTCAAATAAATAATTAATTTAAAACAACAAGAAGATGAAAAAGCTAACAAAGAAGAGTTTAGACGAACTGGCAGAAATAATGCCAGTAATCGGAGAGAGTGAACAACGCAAGTTTATGGGAGGCCTCGACCCCAAAGACTGTGTCTGGAGATGCATAGCCTACCTTATGAGCTGTGGTGGAGACTATTCCGCAGAAGCTGGCATGGGATATGCCCGAGGATATTCCCCAGATGATTTTAACGAAAACAGCTATGCCTTTCAAGGA
>JBKECH010000078.1:0-22130 GCA_047974415.1 Bacteroidales bacterium
CTCCTGCATCCCATTTTGAGTCGCTAATGAAATGTTGCAGCTGATAGTAGCTTGCGTCCAGCGTTTCGCTGATGCGTTCTATGTTATTTAAATCACTCAATACTATACCTCCTATGTATGTTTGCGCTTTATCAAAGTTGCTCTTTGTCTTATTTGCGAAAAGTCGTTGATATACAGACATATAGCGATAAAGTCTTTTTGCTATCCCGCCTAACGCCTTACTATAGATTTTGTTGTTTCTAGAGATTTTTCTTGCTCATAGCACTTTAATTTTTTTGTTGTTTTTCATGCTGCTAATATACTAATAATCTGTATACTATACAATAAAAATCAAACTTTTTTAATCTGTCAAAGTAGAATTAATATCTAGCATTTAATATCTCTTGCAATCCAGACTTTGCAATAATGACCAACAACAGCGCAAAATTTACCACTTTAACATTTGCTCCTGCCTGGGGAACGAAATGCAACATCGACAACAGATTTATGTTTGAATTTGCAACAAGATTGGGCTATGGTTTTCAATGGACAGACGACTACAACTACAATTGGAATACTAGAAATAGATACAATACTGGGAAGAAAAACATCGGGTCTAGCCTCATCCTTTTTATAAGGTTAGACATAGAATTTTGGTGGAAGTAGCAAGCATGCTAGATTTGTTTTTAGCAAAACTTACAGAAGCCAAAACTACAGGAATATGTGACATTTTGCCAGCCTTTTCAAATACTGAAGCACACTGCAAATACTGATAAACCTTTGGACTTAGAACTGAGCATAGCAGAAACAATTTTTATCTTTAGGGTAGTGTTGTTACTTTTGTCAGCTCATAATAAACGTAGACACCATGCAAAAAGTACATCTATCAGTGCTCATATTCATCTTAGTTTTAGCAACATCATGCAACAAGCAAAAGCATTTCATCTCTGACGACACATATAGAGCGGCAGTAAAAAAAGACTTTCAAACCAAGCAGTCCTCTCTGCCCGACGGAGCATTATTCGACATTTTTAATCAGCAGATGACATTGGAAGAAAAGGAGGCTCTCACCTTTTTATATGCTTATATGCCCATTGGTGACATAAGCGATTACAAAGGGAAGTTTTATTTAGACAATATCCGCAGTTCCTTTCAAGCAAGAGCAAATATGCCATGGGGCGATAGCATCCCTGAGGAGATATTCCGTCATTATGTATTGCCCATCCGAATCAACAACGAAAATCTTGATAGTAGTCGCATAGTCTTTTTTAAGGAATTGAGAACTAGACTAGAAGGACTGTCGCTTTACGATGCTGTGTTGGAAGTGAACCACTGGTGTCATGAGAAAGTAATTTATACGCCTTCCGACTCACGCACAAGCTCGCCTCTAGCATCTGTAAAGACAGCTTATGGGCGTTGTGGCGAAGAGTCTACGTTTACGGTGGCGGCACTTCGTGCGGTAGGTATTCCTGCACGACAGGTCTACACTCCACGTTGGGCGCATACGGACGATAATCACGCATGGGTAGAGGCATGGGTAAACGGCAAGTGGATGTTTATGGGCGCTTGCGAGCCAGAGCCTGTTTTGAATATGGGCTGGTTCAACGGACCTGCCTATCGAGGTATGTTGATGCACACCAAGGTGCTTGGCAAGTATCATGGACCTGAGGAAGTAATGCGTCAGACAGAGGTATATACCGAGATAAACGTAATAGACAATTATGCACCAACGGCAAAAGTTTTTGTTACAGTTGTAGATACAGACGACAATCCTGTTGCAGATGCGAGTGTAGAATTTAAGATTTATAACTATGCAGAGTTTTATACCGTAGCCGACAAGAAAACAGATATTAAAGGCAAGACCTATCTCACTGCTGGCAAGGGCGACATGCTTGTGTGGGCAACTAAGAACGGCAAGTTTGGTTTTGCAAAAGCCTCTTTTGGAAAGGGCGATGTAACGATTAAGATTGATAAAACTCCTGGCGACAAAATAGATGCCATCGCCCTTGATATTGTTCCCCCTGTGGAGGGTTCTATTCCCGTAGATGTAGGCGATGAGCAGAAAAAAGCCAATGCCTCTCGGTTGTTGGAGGAAGATGCAATACGCAACAAATATGTAGCGACTTTCTATACCGAAGAACAAGCTAAAGAACTGGCAGCGAAGTTGAAGATTGACGAGCAAAAGACTATTGATTTCTTAATAGCCAGCAGGGGCAACTGGAAGGAAATAGAAAATTTTCTTTGTAAAGTACCATCTGAAAAGATAACAGTGGCAATGGCATTACTGGACATAATATCAGCAAAAGACCTTCGCGACACACCTGCCTCCGTACTGGCAGACCATCTTAACAACGCAGATATTATTGACGACAAGGAGTTTATTCCTTATGTATTGAACCCTCGTGTTGCCAATGAGTTTTTATCTCCATATCGCAGTTATTTTCAGGCGAATATGGATAAAGATATAATAAATCAAGCTAAAGACAATCCGCAAGTATTGGTTGATTGGCTTAGAAAAAACATAAAAGTCAATGATGCCATGAACCCTCAGCGCATACCCATTACGCCGATAGGAGTGTTTAAGGCACGTGTGGCAGACGAGGCTTCACGTTCCATCTTTTTTGTGTCTTTAGCGCGTAGTCTAGGCATTCCCGCACGCATTGAGAAAGTTGCTCGCAAGGTGCAGTATATGAAAGACGAAGAATGGGTGGATGTAAATTTCGATTCTGATATTCAAACTATTGCCACATCTGGTTCAGTTACCGCATCATACGCCCCTATCAAGGCACTGGAAGATCCTAAATATTACAGTCATTTTACCATTTCCAAGATTTTACCCGATGCGAAGTTGCAGACCTTAAATTTCGAGACAGCAGGGAATGTAGACATGGGAGTTGGCAACACCTGGAGTAGCATGTTGAAAAAGCCCTTGTTCTTGGATGAAGGCAACTACCTATTGGTTAGCGGGACGCGCATGGCAAACGGCAGTGTGCTTGTAGAATTGTCGTCCTTTAATATTGAAGCAGAACGCTCTACCACCACCAAATTGAAAATGCGTGAAAATAAGGAGGAGGTTCAGGTTATAGGCAATTTTAATTCGGAGAACAAGTTTAAACGAGCCGATAATGGCGAGGAGGCGAGCATACTGTCAACAACAGGGCGAGGATATTTTGTAGTTGCCATTTTGGGAGCGCGCCAAGAGCCTACAAATCATGCAATGCGAGACATAGCACTAATGAAGAAAGATCTGGAAGAATGGGGACGTAGCATGGTGCTCCTCTTTCCTGACAAAAAAAGCCTTCAGAGTTTCGACACCAAAGAGTTTGGCGAATTGCCCAATACTATTACCTACGGCACTGATACCGACGGACATGTTCAGAAAGAAATTGCAGCAACAATGAAATTGCAAGATCCTAGTCAGTTGCCAATATTCATCATTGCTGACACCTTCAACCGAGTTGTATTTGTATCACAAGGTTATACCATTGGTCTAGGCGAACAACTAATGAAGGTTCTTCATAAATTATAATTAGAGTCCTTCTATAAAGTCCAATATCTGCGTTATGCTCACTTTGCTAATTAGTCATTTACACAAGTAAACTCCCAATTCACAAAGTCTCGCAAGCCTTGATATTTAACGTTATAGTCCAGACTCCCGACTTTATGGACAAACACTAATTAATGAAACCTTTATGAGTAGGCTGTAAGCTATAAGCCTAACTACACACAGGAAGATGATTAATAAACCAGCATAAAGCTTATTGCATAATTTTAAACACATGAAGATCTACTTAATATTTATCTGCATATTACTTACTAAGATTTCTTACAGTCGTACAATTGAGTCAACTTATATTACAGATTCGACAGAAACAGATTGGAAAATAATAAAAAGCATACCTCAAGATGCTTGGCAATTTGTGGCTTCGCCTGTCTGGTGGAACAAGAAGCAGTGGTTTACAGCGTCAGGACTTGTTGCGACAACAGTGGCATTAATGTTTGTAGACAAGCCGATTCAAGACTTTACACAAAGAAACATAAGTTCAGTTAGTAAAAGTGTGGCCTACACAGCCGAACTTGGAGGTTCAAAGATAAACATTGGACTTGCGACAAGCTACTTGGTAGGGGCAGCAATAAAAGATGAAAAACTAAGAAGAGCGTCTTTACTGTCTCTGTCATCCATCCTGATAAGTGGAGCATTCGTGCAAATTGCCAAACAATCTTTTTCGAGAGTCAGACCCTACGAGGCTTCCAATCAATGGCAATTCAATGGCCCTTTTACAAAGATTGCACAATATTCGTCCTTCCCATCTGGACACACCTCAACCGCCTTTGCCGTGGCATCTGTTTTTAGTACTGTATACGACACAAAATTTGTCAAAATACTGTCCTATTCTTTGGCTAGCCTTACAGGCTTGTCGCGGATACACGACAATGTACATTGGGCTAGTGATGTTTTCATGGGAGCAGCATTGGGCACACTCACAGGACACTTCATCGCAAAACGACATCTGAGAGGTGGGATTAATGACTCAAGCATCAGCCTAAACCCTACTATTTTTAGCGTTGCTGGGCAAAATGGCTACGGACTGAGCTTGAGAGTCAGCTTGAAATAATATACTTTTATGACAAAAAAATAGTTATATATCAGAAACAACAAATAATGCAAAATGGCAAATAAGACAAAAATCCTTTGGGTCGATGATGAAATAGATTTATTGAAGGCTCATATATTATTTCTGACACAGAAAGGTTTTGAACTTGCTACGGCAATGAATGGACACGACGCACTAGACATCATAAAAAAAGAATATTTTGATATAATCTTTCTCGATGAAAACATGCCAGGAATGACGGGCATAGAGACTCTTGGAGAGATAAAAAAAATAAAGCCCAACGTTCCCGTTGTGATGATAACAAAGAGCGAAGAAGAAACAATAATGGAGGAAGCAATAGGCTCTAAAATAGCTGATTACCTAATAAAGCCCGTAAACCCAAAACAAATATTGCTTTCCATAAAGAAGAATATCGATCAAGACAAGCTGGTTACTCAGACAACAAACTCCGCTTATCAGTCGGAGTTTGCCAAGATAGGTATGGAAATTTCCGATAATATGAATATGGAAGCATGGAAGAATGTTTATCGAAAGTTAGTTTATTGGGAAATAGAGCTGAGTGGCTCGCAAGACTCGACAATGGACGAGGTGCTGAAAATGCAGAAGGAAAGTGCCAATCATGCATATAGTCGTTTTATTAGACGCAACTACTTGTCGTGGTTTAAAGACGAAGATGCAGAACGACCTCTTATGTCGCATGACTTATTCAAAAAGAAAGTGTTCCCCTTGCTGGATAATGGCGAAAAGGTCTTTGTGCTGGTAATTGACAATCTGCGTTACGATCAATATCGAACCATCAGCACGGCCTTAAGTCCGTATTATCGGACTATAGACGAAGGTTTGTACACCAGTATACTGCCCACGGCAACAATGTATGCACGCAACTCCATATTTGCAGGATTGATGCCTTCGGAAATAGAGAGAATATACCCCCAGCTGTGGGAGGATGATGACAATGATGGGCATAAAAACCAGCATGAAGAAGCATTGTTGCGCAAACAAATGGAGCGATTTCGTCGCTCCGAGACCCTATTCTTTGACAAGATTACCAATATTAAAGCAGGCGGAAGAATACTCGATAATATGAAAAACATTCTTTCCAATGATTTATCCGTGCTGGTTGTCAATTTTGTAGACATAATGTCGCATGCTCGTACGGAGATGGAAATGATAAAAGAACTTGCTAATGACGAAAAAGCTTACAGATCACTGACAGACAGCTGGTTTAGGAACTCTACGCTACTAGAGCTACTGAAACGTTTAGCAGATGAGAAAGTAAAAGTCCTTCTTACTACTGACCATGGCTCCATAAAAGTAGAAAACGCCATAAAAGTGGTTGGAGATAGAGAGACTAACACAAATCTAAGATACAAACTAGGCAAAAACCTTGCCTACAATTCCAAAAAAGTGTTTGATGTGCATCGTCCTAAGGAAGCTCTATTACCAACAAGAAATGTTAGCACGTCCTATATTTTTGCAGAAAACAATGATTTCTTGGCATATCCAAACAATTATAATTATTATGTCAACTACTACAAAAACACTTTCCAGCACGGAGGAGTGTCGATGGAGGAGATGATAATTCCTATAGTTACGCTAGAACCAAAATAAAAATCATTAAAAAATATAAGCCTACCTTGTTGTAGGCTTATATTTTTTACTAGATTTGCGACGTCAAAAAAAACAGAATGGATCCAATAGGAATAGTCTATCAGATAATTTTTGTAGTAGGAACTTTTGCGATGTCAATATCGGGAGCATTAACAGCAATGGCAAAGCGCTTCGATGCTTTTGGCATTTTTATTATCGGTTTCGTTACGGCCGTTGGGGGAGGTACAACTAGAGATATCCTCGCCAATAGGACTGTCTTTTGGCTAAAAGACACCATGTACACTTATGCCATTCTAGCAGGGAGCTTGTTTGCCATAATATACAGAAAAAAACTCAACCGTTTGCTGAAACCTTTAATGGTGTTCGACACCATCGGGCTTGCCATGTTTACCGTCGTTGGTGCCGAAATTGGCATAAAGTACGAGCTATCAATAATAAGCTGTATAATACTCGGGACGGTGACAGGCTGCATGGGTGGTATCATGAGGGATATCTTTGTCAATGAGATTCCAGTGATATTTAGAAAAGAAATTTATGCCACGGTCAGCATTATTGGAGGTGCGATATATATGGTGCTGTACTACCTAAATGTTCCACATACCATTGCCCAATTTGTGCCCATATTTTTTATAATAATCGCTAGGACTCTCATCGTTAGGTATAAAGTTTCTTTCCCCGAACTTTCGCATGAAGATACAGATAAGAGAATAGATTAACAATGATTTTACTCATTTGTAAGTTCTCTAATTTCTGATGTTTATTATCTTTGCTCCCGAAATGTGCGTCTAAACATCGTCCCTCAGTGCTTTAATCTCCATAAAACAAAGGTTTTGGCGAAAAGGGTGATGCTTGCGTATTGTCAAAGATGCGCAACAGTGTGCCTATCTTTACTTTTGTTGTAAAGGAGGTGGAAAAAGAATATGAACAAGTAAAAACACATTAGCACTAGCGCGTAATGTGTTTTTATTAATTTAATAGTGACGTTAGAGATGGGTTAAACGAGCCACAGGGACAGAACTTTAGCATGGAACTATGTTGAATTGGCGAGGTACATCTGACAACTAAAAAAGCAAAACATTAAACACATGAAAGTATTAAAGTTTGGAGGAACCTCTGTTGGATCATCGGTGCAGATGAAGTCTGTTATGGATATAATTAGTGCCGATGGCAAAAGGAAGGTTATAGTATTATCGGCAATGTCGGGAACAACAAACACCTTGGTAGAGATAGGAGAAAATCTGAGAAATGCTAACACTATTAAGGGTAAAGAATTAATAGCAAGTCTAAAAAACAAATACTATACGACTATCACCGAGCTATATGCTACCGATGGCAATCGCAAGGAGGCAAAGAATATAATCGACAGT
The DNA here is from genome assembly GCA_047974415.1 of Bacteroidales bacterium. GTDB lineage: Bacteria > Bacteroidota > Bacteroidia > Bacteroidales > Prolixibacteraceae > JBKEAJ01. The sequence continues at coordinate 7,574 of JBKECH010000078.1, forward strand.
ATATTTCAAACAGTCGAAGACCTTTCAAACGCTCCCTATTCGGCAAATACTGACAATATAATTGTTGTGCAAGGAGAGTTGCTGTCAACAAATATGTTCGCTTTATTAATGAAGGAAAATAACCTTAAAGTGAAGTTAATTCCCGCCCTAGAATTTATGAGAATTGATAGCGAAAAACTGGCAGATACGAACTTTATAACAAAGAACATCAAGCAGCACATTTCGGACGACTGTGATTACTTTGTTACCCAGGGTTTTATATGTAAAAACAGCAATGGCGAGATTGATAATCTTCAGCGAGGAGGGAGTGATTATACTGCAACGCTCATAGGTGCTGCAATCGGAGCCGAGGAGGTTGAAATATGGACCGATATAGACGGCTTCCATAATAACGACCCTCGATATGTTGAGGGTACTGCAAAAATTGACGAGCTGTCGTTTGTCGAAGCTGCCGAGCTTGCATATTTTGGAGCAAAGATCCTTCACCCCCAAACGGTATTTCCTACCAAAGAAAAGAATATTCCAGTGAGACTCAAAAACACAATGAACCCTCAAGATAGCGGCACGGTTATAAACAACAATACAAAATTTGAAAGAATAAAAGCAGTCGCAGCAAAAGACGGCATCACTGCAATAAAAGTCCGTTCAGCACGAATGCTGATGGCTTATGGTTTTATGAAACGAATATTTGAAGTGTTCGATAAATATAAAACTTCCATAGACATGGTGACCACATCCGAAGTTGCAGTGTCTATGACCATCGACAATGTTAAGAACCTTGACAGTATAGTTAAAGAACTAGAGGAGCTGGGAGAGGTTCTTGTAGGTCATGATTACAGTATTGTGTGTCTTGTAGGAAATAATATTACAGAAGGTACGGGAGTCGTGCATGAAGCTCTTGCTGTACTCAAAGACACAAATATCAGGATGGTATCCTTTGGCGGAAGCAATCATAATATTTCTGTTTTGATACATTCAAAAGACAAAGTCTCAGCTCTTAGAAAATTATCTGAATCGTTATTAAATAAAGCATAATATGGTCAATGCTAGATATGTAGAGGCATTTGAGAATATTAAAACGCCTTTTTACTTTTACAACATGGAGTTGCTAGAACAGACTCTATCAAACCTTATTGCCGAAAAGAGTAAATATGATAACTATATTGTACACTACGCTATTAAGGCGAACAACAACGATAAGATTCTGAAAAGAATATTTAACAAGGGTGTTGGTGCGGACTGTGTTAGTGGTAACGAGGTGCTACACTGCATAAAGCATGGACTAAAAGGTAGCAAGATAGCATTTGCAGGGGTGGGCAAAACCGACGAGGAAATTCGAGTTGCTCTGTCAAATGATATCTTTTCTTTTAACTGCGAATCTATTCCTGAAATTGAGGTGATAAATGACATTGCGATGGCTATGGGAAAGGTTGCCCCTGTGGCAATAAGAATAAATCCAGATATCGACCCTAAAACACACAAGTACATTACTACAGGGCTGAAAGACAATAAGTTTGGCATTAATCATCAAGATTTTGATGAGCTTAGTCGAAAACTCAGACAACTAGAGAACATAGAGTTGAAAGGAATACATTTTCATATGGGCTCTCAAATCACCGATATTGATGCATTTAAAAACTTGAGCTTGAAAGTTAACGGTATCCGTGAATGGTTTGACAATAACGATTTTCACCTTGAGCATATCAACGTTGGTGGAGGATTTGGGATTGATTACCACAACCCACAACAGAACCCCATTCCCGATTTTGCAGCTTACTTTGCAACCTTTAATAGAAACTTGCACTTACACCCCAATCAGCACCTGCATTTTGAACTAGGACGCTCTGTTGTTGGGCATTGCGGCAGTCTCATTACTAAGGTTTTGTATAAAAAAATAGGCATAGATAAAAAATTTCTTATTGTCGATGCGGGAATGAATGACCTCGCTCGCCCCAGCCTATATCAAGCCTACCATAAGATATTAGCCTTGACGCCTACTGTTTCCGAAATAGAGGAATATGACGTAGTTGGACCTATTTGTGAGTCGGCCGATGTTTTTGCTGAAAATTTAAACTTGCCCATCTGCCAACGAGGCGACTTGCTCGCGATATTGTCAGCAGGAGCTTACGGACAAACAATGTCGTCTACTTATAATATGCGAGACCTAATAAGAGCAATATATAGCGACGACTTGTAAGCGCTACTTAGAGTCCGTCTATAAAGTCCAACATCTGCGTTATGCTCACTTTGCGAATTAGTCATTTACACAAGTAAACTCCCAATTCACAAATTTTCGCAAGCCTTGATATTTAACTTTACAGCTCAGACTCTTGACATTATGGACAAACACTACTTAGAGTCCATTTATGAGACTCAATATCTGTATTATACTCGCTTTTGTATCTCTTAATTGCGTTCTGTAGATTAGTACATGTTGATAAATATTTTTTCTCCTAAATAGCAAAATTTGTATCTTTGTTGTTGGTAAAATAAATCCTCATGGAAGAACAGAACACACAAGATAACATCTACGCAGAAGGTTCCATTAAGACACTCGATTGGAAAGAGCACATACGCCTTCGTCCAGGCATGTACATCGGTAAACTTGGCGATGGCTCAGCAAGCGACGACGGAATATACGTGCTACTGAAAGAGGTGCTAGACAACTCCATCGACGAGTTTATGATGGGGAATGGCAAGAAGATACAAGTCAACATTGAAGATAATAAAATCTCAGTGCGAGACTTTGGGCGTGGTATTCCTCTTGGGAAAGTCGTAGATGTATCCTCAAAAATTAACACTGGCGGAAAATACGACTCCAAAGCGTTTAGTAAATCTATTGGCCTTAACGGCGTTGGGATTAAAGCTGTGAATGCGCTGTCAACAAAGTTTATTATTAAATCGTTTAGAGATGGAGAGGTAAAGGAAGTTGCGTACAACGCAGGCTTGGTTGTACGCAACGAACCCATATCATCAACAGAGGAGGCAAATGGAACGTTCGTAGAGTTTGAGCCAGATAACAGCATTTTCAAATCATTCCGCTATGTGTATGACTATGTGGAGAATATGATGAAGAATTATACCTTCCTCAACGCTGGCTTGACAATGGAGTTCAACGGAGAGAAATACATCTCTAAAAATGGACTTCTCGATCTATTGGAAGACAACCTTGACGAAGAGCCCATATATCCAATTATTCATCTGAAAGGAGAAGATATAGAAGTAGCTATAACGCATAATAATCATTACGGCGAGGACTACTATTCTTTTGTAAATGGGCAACATACAACTCAGGGAGGAACTCATTTACAAGCGTTCAGAGAGGCACTCGTAAAAACTGTCAGAGACTTCTACAACAAGAGTTATGAGGCCTCTGATATACGAGCATCCATAATTGCAGCCATAAGCATAAAAGTGGAAGAGCCAGTTTTTGAGTCGCAGACCAAAACAAAACTAGGATCTAAGGATATGGGGCATGATGGGCCCTCAGTAAAGACCTTCGTTACTAATTTTATACAGAAGGAGCTAGATAATTTTTTACATAAAAATACAGAGGTAGCAGAAGGCTTGCTGAGAAGAATAAACGAGTCAGAACGCGAACGCAAAGCAATATCAGGAATAAAAAAATTAGCCAAGCAAAGTGCTAAAAAAGTAAGCCTACACAACAAGAAACTTAGGGATTGTCGTGTGCATTTTAACTCCAATAGTAATGACAAAGACAGTGCAGAGATTTTTATCACCGAGGGAGATTCAGCAAGTGGATCAATCACAAAATCGCGAAATGTAATGACCCAGGCAGTATTCAGCTTGAAAGGTAAGCCACTGAACTCTTTTGGCTTAACAAAGAAAGTTGTCTACGAAAACGAAGAATTTAACCTTTTGCAAGCAGCTCTAAATATCGAGGACGGTATAGAAGGACTGCGTTATAATAGGGTAATAATCGCCACTGATGCCGATGTTGACGGAATGCATATACGCCTATTGTTGATAACCTTTTTCCTTCAGTTTTTTCCTGAGGTTATAAGAAAAGGGCATTTGTACATCCTCCAAACTCCATTGTTTAGAGTTAGAAACAAGAAAGAAACAAGGTACTGTTATTCCGAGGAGGAGCGACTGAACGCTATCAACGATATAAAAAATCCAGAAATAACACGCTTCAAGGGACTTGGCGAGATTTCTCCTGATGAGTTTAAGTACTTCATAAGTTGCGACATGCGACTAGAGCCAGTGCAACTTAAAAAGCATCAGTCAGTAAGCGATTTGCTGGCATTTTATATGGGCAAAAATACTCCTATACGCCAAGAGTTTATCATTGACAACCTAATGGTCGAGAAGAACGACGTTTAAAAATAAAAAATAAGAAAGTGAACGATAATACAGATAAAAACCTGGTAGATAGCATCGTAAATATTGAGGGAGAGGATGATGTGAAGTATATCACGGGTATGTACCGAACGTGGTTTCTCGATTATGCATCTTATGTAATCCTTGAGCGTGCAGTTCCCTATCTCAATGATGGGCTGAAGCCTGTTCAGCGTCGTATTCTTCATGCAATGAAAGAAATGGACGATGGGCGTTTTAATAAGGTTGCGAATATCATCGGACAAACCATGCAGTATCATCCCCATGGTGATGCATCTATTGGCGACGCACTGGTGCAGATAGGTCAAAAAGAGCTGCTTGTTGAGGCGCAAGGCAACTGGGGGAATGTGTTTACTGGCGATGGAGCTGCTGCACCAAGATACATAGAAGCACGCCTGTCTAAATTTGCTTTAGAAGTGCTTTTTAATGGTAAAACTACCGATTGGCAAATGTCCTACGATGGTCGTAAACGAGAGCCTCTAACCTTGCCTGTGAAGTTCCCTCTACTGCTTGCGCAAGGTGTCGAAGGCATTGCAGTAGGACTAGCGTGCAAAATATTGCCTCACAATTTTATAGAACTAATAGATGCTTCTATAGCATATCTCAGCAACGAAGAATTCGAGATCTTCCCAGACTTCCTTGGAGGGGGACTAATTGACGTAAGTAAATACAATGACGGCTTGCGAGGCGGTAATGTAAAGGTGAGAGCTAAAATCGAAAAACAAGATACACGAACACTCGTTATAACCGAAATTCCTTTTGGTAAGACTACAACCTCGGTCATCGAATCCATTGTTAAAGCAAACGAGAAAGGGAAAATAAAAATAAAAAAAATAGATGACAATACTGCCGAAAATGTAGAGATAGTTGTGAATCTAGGCTCAGGGGTGTCGCCCGATAAAATGATAGATGCTCTTTACGCTTTTACAGATTGTGAAATATCTGTTTCGCCAAACTCATGTGTCATTATCGACGACAAACCTGTATTCATGGGAGTTAAAGAGATACTCTGTCGTTGTGCCGATCAAACACAGGCGCTACTTACCAAAGAACTCGAAATTAGAAAAAGCGAGCTTTTGGAACAGTGGCACTTTTCAAGCTTAGAAAAGATATTTATCGAAGAAAGGATATACAAAGACAAGGGCTTCGAGGATAGTAAAAACATTGACGATGCAATATTGCATATCGACAAACGGCTCGAGCCATGGAAGCCGAAACTTATAAGAGAGCTTGGTCGCGATGATATTCTTAAGCTGATGGAGATAAAGATGGGGCGCATACTTAAATTTAACTCCGACAAGGCAGACGAACTTATCGTCAGACTAGAAGATGAAACTAAGCAAATAGACCAAAACCTTGAGCATATCATTAAATACACGATAGACTACTATGTCAAGATAAAAGAAAAATACGGAAAAGGTAAGGAACGACGAACAGAAATTAGGAGTTTCGAAAATATTGTTGCTGCAAAAGTTGCAGTCGCAAACACTAAGCTGTATGTGGATTACACAGAGGGCTTTATGGGCTTTGGACTAAAGAGAAATGAGACAGAATTTATTTGCGATTGTTCAGATATTGACGAAATTATTGTTTTTAGACGAGATGGAACGTACTTTGTAACAAAAATCAGTGAAAAAGCTTTTATTGGGAAAGATATTATCCATGTTGCCGTTTTTCGTAAGAATGACAAACGCACCATCTACAATGTGGTGTACAGAGACGGCAGGAGTGGAGGTGCATACATGAAACGATTCTTTGTTACTAGCGTAACTCGCGATAAGGAGTACGACCTTACTCAAGGCAAGGCAAATTCAAAAATTCTATATTTTAGCGCTAACCCAAATGGAGAAGCCGAAGTGCTAAAAGTGCTCCTAAAAGCGAAGCCTAGACTGAAAAAACTCGTTTTTGATGTAGATCTTGGTCAACTGTCTGTGAAAAATAGAAATTCGATAGGCAATGTGGTGTCTAAGAATGAGGTGTATAGAGTAACGTTGAAAAACAAAGGCAATTCAACTCTCGGAGGGCGCAAATTGTGGTTTGATAGGGCTGTAAACCGCTTGAATACAGAAAACCGCGGAGAGTTCCTCGGAGAGTTCTCAGGAAGCGATGTCATATTCGCTTTGCACAAAGCTGGATATTACCAGTTGTATAGCGCCGACCTATCGATGCATTTCGAACCTGATGTGTTGTATCTTTGTAAGTATGACAGAAGCACCATTGTAACCTTGGCTTTTTATGATGCCGACCAGAAAAATTATTATATAAAACGATTCTTTCCTGACGCCCCAATAAACAAACCTATTATTGTTATTGGTGAGAATAAAGACAGCTGTCTGATGGAATATTCATTTAAAACCTACCCTCAATTTGAAGTTAGTTTTGGAGGACGAGATGAAGCCCGGCCTGAATTGATTATAAACGTTGATGAATTTATTGCTGTAAAGTCTGACAAGGCAAGAGGCAAAAGAGTATCAACTTTTGAAATTAGTGGCATAAAAGATATTTCTCCAGACGAACCAACAAAAGAACCTAGTTCCCAAGAAGATATCGCGGAAAATATACCCTTTGAAGCAAATAGACCCCATCAGGTGGAAATGCCTGATGTTGAAGATGATGAGCCAGAGCAACTAACTCTAGATTTCGGAGATGAATAACACTAGTAAACCAATATTTCTAATCGGCTTTATGGGCTGTGGAAAAACAACACTAGGCCGAGGTCTGGCGAAATCCATTGGTTACGATTTTATAGATTTGGATAGATTTATAGAAAATAAAAATTTTAAAACGATAGCCCAAATTTTTGAAAATTATGGAGAGGCTGGCTTTAGAGAGAAAGAGGGCATGGCTTTGGAGGAGGTTTGCGAGTATTCAAATATAGTCCTAGCAACTGGAGGAGGCACTCCTTGCTTTGGAAGAAATATGGAATTGATGAATGACCGAGGGCTTACAGTGTTCATAAATATCTCTCCTCAGGAATTGGCAAGCAGGCTTATAAAATCAAAAACACCACGACCTCTGATAAATGGGTTAAATGAAAAAGACATTCTTCATTTTGTAAATAAAAAACTTGACGAGCGTAGAACATTCTACGAGCAAGCTCAAATTGCTATTGAACACAATTCCCCAAAAGTTCAAATGCTTATTGACGCTATAAATGAGCAGTATAACTAGAGTCCGTCTATAAAGTCCAATATCTGCGTTATGCTCACTTTACGAATTAGTCATCTACACAAGTAAAGACGCCCAAGTTGGGCGTCTTTACTTCACCAAAGCCCTTGTTTTATCTAGTTTGAAGCCTCGCTACGGCGTTCCAATGCATAATCTGAGTTTATGATATTGCCGACGTTTTCATTGCCCATCTAATATCACTCTCAACATCGTTGATACTAGTTAAACCAAAGTTATCTACTAGTACTTTTGCTACATTGGGTGATAGGAATGCAGGAAGAGTAGGCCCAAGCTTGATATTCTTCACGCCGAGATAAAGTAGCGCAAGCAACACGATTACGGCCTTTTGCTCGTACCATGCTATGTTATATACTATTGGCAAATCGTTGAGATCCTCAAGAGAAAGGGCCTTTTTGAGGCTTAGGGCTATCATCACTAAAGAATAGCTATCGTTACATTGTCCAGCGTCAAGCACTCTCGGAATGCCGCCAATATCGCCCAATCCCAATTTATTATATCTATATTTGGCACAGCCCGCTGTGAGAATAACAGCGTCGTTGGGTAGCTCTTGAGCGAAGTCGCTATAATAAGAACGCTTCTTGCTACGACCATCGCAGCCTGCCATCACAACAAACTTGCTAATTTCACCATTTTCTACAGCGTCGAGCACTTGCCCTGATAGAGCTGCCACTTGTGCGTGTGCAAACCCTCCAGTAATTTCGCCATGCTCAATCTCTATTGGTGGCTCGCATTTTTTTGCTTTCGCAATGACAGCGCTGAAATCCTTATACCCGTTTTTGTCTGCCATGATATGTTCGCAACCCTCTAGTCCTGAAGAACCTGTTGTAAACACCCTGTCGGCAAAGGTCTTTATACTTGGGACAATACAATTGGTTGTAAACAATATAGCTCCCCTAAAAGATTCAAATTCATCCTTTTGTTGCCACCACGCATTGCCGTAGTTCCCAACAAGATGCTCGTATTGCTTAAATTTTGGATAATAGTGGGCAGGGAGCATCTCGCTGTGGGTATACACATCGATACCTGTGCCTTTAGTCTGTTCCAATAGCATCTCCAAATCATTCAGGTCGTGCCCACTTATGAGGATACCAGGATTATCACGTACTCCTATATTTACTTTTGTTACTTCGGGATTTCCAAAGCTACCTGTATTGGCCCTGTCGAGTAGGCTCATGGCATCGACACCAAACTTCCCACATTCCAAAACGAGAGCAATGAGTTCGTCAACACTAATGTCTTTCGACAAGGTAGCCACCAAGGCCCTGTGCATGAATGTACAAACTTCTCTTTGAGTATAGTTTAGATTTAAAGCGTGCTCAACATAGGCAGCCATGCCCTTTAGCCCATAAATTACTAATTCTTTCAAAGAACGTTTGTCCTCGTCTTTTTCCAAGTCTAAAATTCCGACCAACACTGATTTAGCGACGATGTCTTCGTCAGACTTTGGAGACCATGTTGCACAGTCGTATGACGAGTAATCAATATTAACATCTGACTTTAAGCTGTCTCTAAGTGCCATCCCTTCTTTAATCTTGTGCATTATTGCACTCGCATCGAAATTGGCATTGGTAATGGTGGTGAACAGCCCATCAATAATAAATCTATCAGCGTCTGTAAGTTCTTTACTATTGTCGTTCTGAGATAAAACACTGATCCCCTTGCATACGTATACTAGTAAATCTTGTAGTGCCGATACTTCTGCTGTCTTTCCGCAAACGCCTTTCACTGTGCAACCTTCGCCTTTGGCCGCTTCTTGACATTGATAACAAAACATGTTCATCTTTATATCTATTTTGGTTAATAATCTTGCCTGTTTTCATGGACAAAATTATAAAAAGACACATGGGTCCTTTGTAGCATTTGATACAAGATTTATTTTAACCCATAATTATGCATTGAATTGCTGTAGCGAGTGTTCAGAGCTCGACAAAATAAAGCTTTTGTTTTGAAAAGATTGGAGCACGCAACAGGTGATCTAATACATTTGGGTTTATTGCATGCGAAAAGTACGATGCTACTCACAACTATAAAAAAGCGAAAGGATACTTCCCCACAATGGTAAGTGTCAATTATATTCCTGTATGTATTGAAGGACGTAAGCATTGAAGACTTTGAATACTCATTACGGCTCTTAATACTAAAACCCTAAACTACAAGAACTTACCAACAGGCTGATTTATTGACGTGTTCAGTGTTAATCCATACCCTGCAAGAAAGTAGGAAATTAACTGACCAGCTCATATTTTACGGCACTATGACGGCTAAATTTTGTAACGAAGTATTAGACTTGGCTGTTTTTTTTCATTGCAAAAAATGATTACCTTCGTGGAGTAATGAGGTTTTAGTGAAGATTAGTAACGTACGATTAACAACTATGAAGATTATAGATAGAATTGAGCATATAAAGCAGATTGACCAGCTCATAAGGTTAAGATGTACGGGGAATTTGCGAGAACTTGCAAAGAAGACGCTGTTATCCAGACGGCAAGTTAGGAGGTATATTGAAGAAATGAGAGATATGGGTGATGATATTTATTTTGATAGACATTTGTCAACATATAGATATAAAGAGCTGGTTAAGTTCTATTGTGGTTTTATGTATTTAGATCCAAAAGAAATGCAAGATATAAAAGGAGGTTTTTTATTTCGCGGACAAAAAACGGCCACGAAGCGATCTACCTCATACTTAATGCTACGAAACGGATTAATGTTTTAAATGAGTCTAAATTCACAAGAATGACTCAAAGGGAAATGAGCAAGGTTAATGGAGGAGGTATTTGTCTTATCTGTGTTAAAAGGGAACGCAAGTTCTGGAAAGGTGGTTTAGGAATTGATTTAAAATTTTAATTACTTTTGCAAAAATAATAGAATGTAAAGGTTCTGAATTATAAAACAATCATGAAGAAACAGTTCTTAATCTATCTTTTAACACCATTTTTATTGGCATCATGCACCATTGACAATAACTGTGTAAAAACCGGATTTGTTACATCTCACGACAATATAACAGTAGTAACCAACCCAAAAGAAGGAACAAACTCGTACCCCTCGTGGGCGGTATTTCCCGACAAGAACAAGAAAGTCAGGCGTATTGTTATGAATGTTACTTTAGGCACACCCGACTCCCTGCCAACGGCCCATTGGGACTATTGCGACCACATCAATATACTTCGTACAGATGGGATTAAGGGCGAATCCAAGGGATACGAAATAGGTCGAATGCTGACCCCCTACGGAAGTATTTATAGCAAAGGGTGGGAATTTAAATGGTCTGCCGACGTCACCGACTTTGCGGACATACTTAGGGACAGCGTAGAAATTGAGTATATGCATTCGGGCTATGAGCCCACCACGGTAGGTTGGGCTTTGACTATCGATTTCGACATTACCTACGGCGAGCCACATATTGATCAACTAGGTATGGACAAGCTGTGGTATGGCAACTTTGTGTATGGCAACCCAAACAAGCCCTTCGAGGAACAAGTAAAGCCCTACGAATTTACTCTGCCCAAAGGAACAGCAATAGCACGAGTAAGACTACAACACACCGGACACGGGATGGACGAAACAAGAGGCTGTAGCGAATTTTGTAGCCGATGGCGCCGAATTTATTTGGATGACACTATTGTGCAAGAAAAGGACTTATGGAAAAATTGTGGCAACAATCCTCTTTATCCTCAAGGTGGAACGTGGATATTCGACAGGGCGCTTTGGTGTCCAGGCGATTTACAAGAACCTGACATCATCAATACATACCCAACTAGTGGCTCAAAACACGCCTTGACAATGGAGATGGAGCCATATCAGACAGACAATATAAAGCAACCAAAAGAGAATATCAGGTCAACGATTTTTTACTACTCAGCACCAAAAAATGAAAACGACGTATTGCTGGAAGAAATACTAAAACCAAACAAAGACCCATTTTTCAACAGGTTGAATCCTGCAATTAAAAATCCGACAATAAAAATCCGAAACTTGGGAAGCGAACCACTTAAAACCCTATCCATTAAATATTGCTCCATGGCAAACGGCGAGTCTTACAACAAGAAGGAATACCAATGGACAGGAAACTTAGCATACTACGAAAGTGCTATTATTGACCTACCTGGGATTATTTATTCAGAAAGAGAAAGACACAACTCCTTCAGCGTAGAATGCTTAATGCCTAATGGACAAGAAGATGCATGGAAAGGTGATAATAAAAAAACAGTGGACTTCAACCCTCCCATGGAAATGCCATCCGAATTTATAATACAATATAAAACCAACTCTACTCCTCAAGAGAATTTTATCGAACTAAAAGACGAAAACGACAATATTATCTACAGCAAGATGCCGCAAGATGTTGATCCAAACACAACATATAACGACACTATAAAGATGCCAGAAGGCGCTACTAGCGGAGAATTAACGCTCATAGACACTGCTGGACAAGGGCTAGAATTTTGGTTTTTGGTAGAGCAAGGCTACGGCTTCTTAAGGGTGCTGGATATGAGTGGCAGAATGGTACACGAGTTTGAAAAAGACTGTGGCGACGGCGAGAAATTTGCATTTAGCATCTCCGACTCATTCAACATAAATCAACTCGATACTCAATATTCGTTTACAGTGTTCCCCAAGCGAGTAAAAGATAAGTTTGTAATAAATGTACATTCCGACACGCCCAATTCCGAAATGGAAGTGCGCTTCCTGCAATTTGGCAAGACAATAAAATCATACAAATATCCGAAAATCAATAAGTCCGAATACGAATACAATATTGACGACATTGGAGATGGACGTTATATAGTAGAAATATTCGTTGATGGAGACCGAAAGTTCAAAACCCGAATCAACAAAAGCAAGGAGTAATACAAATCTATGGCAAGAAACCAAGTTAGAAACATTTTCTTTTACTGTATTCTGTCAGTATTGACACTATACGGACTTGGGAGCTTTGCCCAAGACCTACCGTACAACCGTTTTTCGATTAAAGACGGATTGCCAAATAATCAGATCTTCGCTCTTGACGAAGATGCTCAAGGCTTTCTTTGGGTGGGAACTTACGAAGGTCTGTTCCGTTTCGATGGACACAACTTCGAGGACTTTAGCAAGCTCTCCCCTATTCTCCAAAATCGTGTTGCTGGGATTACAGCCTGTAACGATTCCCTATTTGTAACCTCATCTCTTGGTATTACCATCATGCATAATGGAAAGGTTGATAACCACCCTTTTCTTGAATATCTGAGAAATGGATTTGTTTTTGTAAACAAAGTTGTGACTCACAAAAACAAGATTTATATTGAAATCAATTATCAGGAGCCAGTAGTTTTTGACATTCGCACTGCCAAGTACTACGAAAACAAGCTGACATTCAACAAGTCCATCGACAGCAGCAAGATTAAAAGCTGGACGATTTATGAAAGCCGCAACGACAGCCTGCTGACAAGAGTTTATTCTTCCGACGATATAAGAAAACTTCACCGTCAATTGAGGAATGATGAGGAGTACTATAGAAAAAATAACAATGATCAATCAGAAAAACAAGGTATTGCTAAATATAAGAAAAAGATTGCAGATCTAAGTAGAGAAATTATTTTATATCATCCACAATCGACAACTAATATTATGGATTATTCCGCATCTAAAAATAATTGGTTTAGTTGGCAGTGGGAAATACTTAGAGCAGAACTCATAGAAAAGAACGTTAAACAACAAAAGTCATAAAACGAACATGTAACTAATAAGATGACAAATTGTAAACACATAAAAAAAATAATATTAATAACTCTCCTGTTATTGGTTACACACTATATAACCAACGCCCAAAGAATGTTTGATTTTGTAGAGGATAGCATAACGGGACAACGCATATATGTTACTGGAGATAGTAGTGTCAAGCTTATTTCAAAGGAGTATAACGCATTCATGAACAAGGACCTTAGCAACCACATAAACATTAACTGCAAGTACCTTGAAAAGGGGCAACCTCTAAATGGATGTTTTAGAGGTAGAGTATTAATACCTGACTTCTATCGTGGTATATGGCATAGAACTTATGGCGTTAAATCAGGAGGAATATTATTGCCAGAAAATAGTCTTGCTGAGGTAACAGCAAATTTTAGAGATGGAGTTATGAATGGTCGATATATTGAAAGTTACACAATAGAAGATGATTTTAAATTTGAACCTAGAATAATTATCGAAACAAATCAAAAGGATGGAGAATTGCATGGCAATTTCAGCGTTATTAGAGGGTTTCCATCTGCATATCCTTCTTATAAAGAGGATAGTGTTTATGTGTATACAGATATAGAAACTTCTGGATTGCTTGGGCTGTATAGTTATAGGATAAACTATTATGCCAAAAGAGATACACTGTACAAAACAACATTTGATAATGGAACAGGGAATTACTGTTCATTTTTAACAAATGGCGAAATATTCAGAAAAGGGAAATTACTTAATGGCTACCCATCAGGGATCTGGTTGAAGTCGTATTTTCATGCAGCAAGGCAATATTCATCAGGTCATAAATCAACAAGTCAGATTGATTCTGAATACATTATGAGATTTCCGGTATTTTGTGGCTGTGTTCCGGAATTTTCTTGTGACTGTGTTACTGCTATAAGTAGAGATTTATTTACAGTTTTAGGGGTGAAAGTTGCAATACAACGTCGGATACAAGAGTTTAAAGCCCAACACAACGCACAAGATTCAACGAGCTTAGATCTACCTAGTCTCACAAGTAAAAAAGATGCAGTATTACAAAGGCCTACTAGTGAAACGGTTAAAGAACTTAATTACAAAGACTATTCAGACTATCCCGAACTACAACAAAAGATAAAAGATCATCTCACCATCAGAGCCTTGCGATCCAAGTATTTGCACACTTCGCACGAATGTAGTGCACTAAATGCAATTCTGGGAATCGCTTATTTTGACCCCTATGGAACAAGCGTTCGCTCTAAACCATCGCGAAAAATAATCAATAGCTAACCATCATAAAGAATGAAACAAATAA
>JBKECH010000014.1:0-6061 GCA_047974415.1 Bacteroidales bacterium
CCGTTTTTGCTGTGGGTGATTTTAATTCTGCACCTTCAAGAGATGAATCTTACTCAATCTTATTGAACTCTACAACAGGTATACAGTTCGATGATGCTAAGACTATTTGTTCAACTAATCCCATTGGTCCTAATTTTACAGGATCGGGTTATGTGGCAAATTCTAGAACATCTGGTCATGAGGTTGACCACGTATATGTTTATAATGTAAAAGGCTGTACTAGATACCAAGTGATTGATGATTATGAAGGAGAGAATTATCCTTCTGATCACTTCCCAGTGATAGCTGTGATTGAATTTAATGAATAGAAAACGCAGAATCTGGGCATTAGTGTCGAGACTTTGCACAATAATTTAAACAGATGAATAGATTAGTAAATATATTATTAGTTGTTTTTTTAGGCTCTTTGGGCTATGTTGCAAGTGTACAAGCACAAGAGTCTAACGATAGCCATGAAACCTATACTGAGCCTAGCAAAAAAGGCATGCTCAATGTTGCATCCTTTAATATTCTTTGGGACAAGTATCCTAAGGGGTACAAGCAATGGGAGCTTAGGAAGGTGGAGGGTATAAATATTATGGAACGTCATAATCCTGATCTTATAGGCGGGCAGGAATTCTTTCTAAACCAAGCCGAAGACATGGCATCTGCATTAGGGTTTGCCTATGTTGCTTATGGATCGAATGATGGTAAAAGTGAAGCAGAATCACCAGCAGATAAGCAAACGTTGAATCCAATTTTCTATAATCCAGAAAGATTAGAGGTTTTGGATAGAGGTGTGTTTTGGTACTCTGATAAAACGGATACTCCGAATAGGGGATATAGCACAGGCAGCAAGATTGATAATTATAATCGGTTTTGTGTGTGGGCTAAGTTCACAAAAAAAGATGGCTCAAATAAAACCTTCTATGTTTTCAATACCCATTGGTCTACAGATGAGCTTGTAAAAAAAAGAACGGCCGTATTGATGAATAAGATGATGAAAGAGATAGCTGGCGAAGAATCTATTATCCTTGCCATTGGCGATTTTAATTCAGATGAAGTACGCGATGATTCTTACGAGATTTTTTTAGAGCAAGAAACAGGTTTGGAATTTACAGATGTGCAGAAAACATGTAAGAAACATGAGGGGCCTAACTGCTCAGATTCTGGCTTAATTGTTGATTCTGGAAAAGAATTTACTGTAATTGTAGACCATATTTTTACACATAACGTGAAGAAATGCATCCGCTATAAAGTTATAGCTGATTATAAAGGGAAGTATTATCCTTCGGATCATTTTCCTGTTATGGCAGTTCTAAAATTTTAATAACCGATTAGACATATAGAAATATGAGACTGAAAAACAATATTCTTACGTATGGCATGTTTATAATGCTAAGCATTTTTGCTGTAGCAACAGTATCTTGTTCAGACGATAGTAAAATGATTGATGATGATCGATTTCTTCCTCAAAATGATGGCGATGATAATACTCCTGATGGGGGAGATAAAGGAGATGAAACCCCACCGCCTGATGTCTTAAGTTTGACGGCTATTCAAGGAGAGGGCTTTGCGAACCTTTCTTGGGTAAATCCTGACGATACCAACGCAGAAAAGATTAGAATTAGCTACACTCCTGAAATTGTAGGCATTCGTCAACCGATAACTATCGATGCTTCTGAAACAAGCTATCGTCTTTTGGGCTTGGCAGAAGGTCAGACTTATACAGTTACAGTTAAAACACGCACAGCAAATAGGACAGACTCAGAGGGCATAACTATTGATGCGTCAACTTTACAAGATCAAACTCCTCCTGCTGAAGTTGAGGAAATAGATGTTTTAGCAGGAATGGATAAGGCTATTATATCATGGACAAATCCAGCGATGAATGATGCAGAAACTATTTTGATAACTGTTGGAACTGAAGAACCTATTGAAATTCCAGCTTCTATATCAAGCTATGTAATTACAAAGAAAGAAAATGACCCTTCGTTTAACTTTATGATACAGACGGTAGATATGGGTGGAAACATTTCTGAAGGGATATCAATGGAGAATGTTCTTCCAACGGATTTATTAATTGATGATAGGCCACAAGCCGGAGGGATTCAGGTTTATAAAACTACAGTGATAGATGGTAAACGATGGTTAGCGGAAAACATGAGATATTTGCCTGAAGATGCCCTACTTTCTCCTGTAGTTGGGAACTCAAATGAACTTGATGGCACTGATTATAATTCATACTATTATGTAGTTGGATTCTCAGATGGAGGAGATTTTTCCGCTCTTAAGTCAGTATCTTCTGCTTTTGAAACGTTTGAAACTACAGGATTAATATACAACTGGTTTGCAGCTGCGGATATAGATCCGACAACAACAAACAACGTTGAATCAGTAGAAGCTTTTGTTAGCGGAGTAGTTCAGGGCGTATGTCCCAAGGGATGGCATGTTCCAAGTAAAGCTGAAGCAAATCGTTATCTTGAACCTAAAACAAATCAGCAATTAAAGAGTGAACTTCTATGGGAAACACCTGGAACTAACGAGACAGGTTTTAGTCTTTTGCCGAGTGGTAGGCGTAATTATGGATCAGGGAAGGGGAAATTTGATGGAGACACCTATACATATTTGTGGTATAAAGATGTTGTAATTAAGTCAGCTTATAATTGGGGATTTAGACCAGAATTAGCTTATATTGGGAATGCTTCTAATTCGCGTAAGTTTAATCAGCATTATAATCCTAATGTAGGTGTTTGTGTGCGTTGTTTACAAGATGATTAGAATAGGGAACAAATAATTATTATAGATATGAAACGAATAATAAATATGATTTGCGCAGCTTCATTGTTACTGGTCGTAGCAACAAGCTGTGAGGAAGGAGATGCAACCTATGCCATGGCGAAAGAAGGTAGTGATGTTAATGTACCCGAGGTAATTAACTTAAGAGCAACTCCTGCATCAGGCTCTGCACTCTTAGAGTGGGAAAATCCAGAATCAACTGATGCAGCAGTGTATAGAATAACTTTTTCCCCAGAAACCAGTCTAGAGCAACCTATTCTTATCAATGCAGAGAATACTGCATATACATTGCCAGGTTTGAGCCTAGGGACGGACTATAATATTACGGTTCAAGCGGTGGACATAGGTCTCAATACCTCTGAAGGTGTAACAGTCATGACTTCCCCAGAAGCCTCAGCATTAGGATCGTTCACAGATGAACGAGATGGGAATGTATACAAAACAATTGAGATAGGTAATCAGGTGTGGATGGCAGAAAACCTTAGATATTTACCTAATGGGGCTGTTTTTTCTGATGCTGATGAGTTTAGCACTGATCAAACAATCGGCGAATATTTTTATGTGTATGACTTCCCAGGAGGTAGTGTGTTAGAATTGGAAGCTAACGCAAATAGATATGAGTGGTATCAAGAGATAGGCGTTTTATATAACTGGTATGCAGCTATTGGCATCTTTGAAGAAGGGATTACTGATATTGAAGATGCTAATGCCTTTGCTTCTTCTGGAGAACCTATTCAAGGGGCATGTCCTAAAGGTTGGCACTTGCCAACCCGTGCTGAATGTGAAACTCTATTCAACTTTGTAGGAGGTAATGCTAAGGCTGCAGGCCTACTAAAGGTTCCAGGTCGTTGGGGGCCCAAACAGCTCTCAACTGATGCAGACCCATATTTATTCAGTTGGCTGCCAAGTGGGAGAGCCTTTAATGGTAAATTCGATGGATATATTGCTAATGGAAAACAGTATGCTTATATTTGGACGGCAACACCTTTTTCTAAGAGCATAGCAACAAGCTTCTATGCTTCGGGGCATGGTACAGCTGTTACTATGCGAGAAAATTATTCGAATAATTCTGCAATATGTATTCGTTGTTTGAAAGATAATGAATAAACTTAAATAACTATTCAGCCATTAAAACCTAGTTTTTCTTCGGGCTGTCTATCCCGAAGGGGGTAATGTATTGTAGTCCGGAGCATCGCTCTGGGTATGAATAACCCTCTCGAAGTGGCGTAATACATCGGTTAGAAATCGCTGAATAGTTACAAACTTAATGAAGTAAGATAATAATACATAAGCGTCATTACTCTTTTTTTTTGAGTTTTGGCGCTTATTATTTTAATTAAAAGAATATGAAAAATATATTAGTAGTACTATTAGTATTGAGTTATATTAGTTCTGTTGGCCAATCAAACAAAGCAAAGATAAACTTCACATCAGCAGAAGAGTTGACCATCGTAGGAAAAATATTTGAGACAGATCACCCTTATCATAGGGTTGACACAACAAGGTTTAATAAAATACCGACAGATGTCAAACGAAGACTTATTTGTTCATCCGGTTTAGCAATTTCGTTTAGGACTAATAGTGAGCGAATTTATGCTAGTTGGGAGACGGATAGAAAATATACGACCTCGGTTCTCTCGCCTGTTGCTAGTAGAGGCCTAGATTTATACATAAAAAAAGATGGGAAGTGGCAATTTGCTTCTGTAGGTATACCCACAGAAGGGAAACAGAAATCTAAGGCTAGGATTATTGCTAATTTATCAGGACAAATGCAAGAATGTTTGTTGTATCTTCCGACCTACAGTGAGCTTAGAAGTCTTAGTATTGGTGTTTTAGACAGCGCTATAATTGAGGCTGGAGAGCAACCGTTTGATAAAAGAATAGTGATATATGGCTCAAGTATTGTTCAAGGAGCAGGGGCAAGTAGAGCGGGGACAACCTACCCAGCTAGGCTCTCTAGAAATACAGGGCTTAACTTTATAAATCTAGGAACTTCGGGAGTAGCAAAGATGCAACCAGAGGTTGTAGATATGTTGAAGACTATTAAAGCTGATGCTTTTGTATTAGATTGTGTGCCAAATTGTCATCCAGAGCAAATAACAGAAAGAACGGATTATTTAGTCCGAGAAATTAGAAAGACTAATCC
Source organism: Bacteroidales bacterium (assembly GCA_047974415.1). Lineage (GTDB taxonomy): Bacteria > Bacteroidota > Bacteroidia > Bacteroidales > Prolixibacteraceae > JBKEAJ01. The sequence continues at coordinate 4,925 of JBKECH010000014.1, forward strand.
TGATGTTCCAATCATCATGGTGCAAACTATCTATAGAGAAGTAGGGCACTTTGATACGGTCATGGGAGAGCGACTAAAAATGCAGAACGAGAATATTAGAAACGAGTATGAAAAGCTAAAGGCATCTGGGATGGAGAACCTTTATTTCTTAGTAGAAGATAATTTTCTTGGAACAGATCATGAAGGCACCATTGATGGGACACATCCTAGCGATCTAGGCTTTGATAGGATGGTATCTGCACTTCAACCTAAAATCATGGAGATTCTAAATAGATGAATCACCACAAGCTGATAGAGGTTTTATCTTGCAAGGCAAAAGATGGTCGGGTAATCTCGCTTGTCCACAAATACCTCCATGTAGACGTGTTGTGAGAAAATGGTTATGTAAGTTTAGGGGGGCTTTTAAAATTAGCTGTTAGGTCATTTTGATTTTATGGCAATTTAGCGCCGATAGGTGCGAAAGATAGCAGCATAGTGCATCGCACTATGAAAATGACGGACAGCTGTGTTTAGCAGCTTCCCCAATTATAAACTAATTTTTAGAAGTCCCCTTTAGCCAATATGTACGCAATGGTGTGCATATTGGCTAACTTCGTTTGAATGCCAACAATCCCCTCCTCCTCCTCCCTTCCAAAAACATAAAAAGTACGAAATCTACCCCATGAAGTGCCGAATGTAGACTTAACTCCAATCAGATGTATTATATTTGCGTGCAATATACATTTGAAAATGGATTTTAAACTACAACACACACTTACCGACAGTGCCGCTCGGGCAGGAGAACTCACCACCGACCACGGAACCATTTAAACCCCCATATTCATGCCCGTGGGTACTGCTGGCTCAGTGAAGGGCATTCATGTGCGAGATATCAAAGACGATATTCAAGCCCAAATCATCTTAGGAAACACCTATCACCTCTATTTGCGCCCAGGAATCCAGATTATCGAAGAAGCCGGAGGTTTGCATAAATTCAACGGATGGAATGGTCCCATACTCACCGACAGCGGAGGCTTCCAGGTCTTCTCTCTAGGCGACATTAGAAAACTCACCGACGAAGGAGCCCGATTTCAATCGCACATCGATGGTTCATACCACCTCTTCTCTCCCGAAAGAGTAATCGATATCCAGCGCTCG
>JBKECH010000007.1:0-8600 GCA_047974415.1 Bacteroidales bacterium
AATCAAAAACTTTAACCCTATTTACCTTGCACAGACCTCAAAATATTAATAATTTTAACAATGTTCGCCCTGCGCAGATCCTAAACTTCCAACAATTCAACCTTCAACAATTCAACCCTAAACCTTCAACAATTAAACAGATTAATCCCCGATGGGGAAGCTATGCGTGGAAATTTTCATGCTAGTAAGATTAATTGCCTACGGCAAAGCTAAAATAACTACCCACTACAAACGACATAGAGCCAAAATATTTTTATGAGTGAAAGTTGGGTTAATTACTTTCTTTTTACACTTGCTTTGTAGCCTTTGTCTGGGACAGGATCGTATCCCTGTGTTCCCCAAGGGTGACATCTTAAAATTCTGTTGATTGTTAGCCATATGCCTGCAAATACGCCTCGCTTTTTAACGGCCTCTAGGGCATATTGTGAGCAGGTCGGTGTATGACGGCACGAGGGCGGTAATATGGGTGAAAGAAACCACCGATATAGATATACAGGGAAAAGGACTATGTTGTTGATTATGTTTTTAAGAACTGCCAATTTTAAAGAAAATCTTTGTATAGCATGCTAGCTTGTACTTCGTTGTTGTTCTGATATTTGCCGATGGTGTAATGCTCGTACTCACCTTTAATATCATGGTAATATATCTGACATATTTCGATATTTGGATATATGCGGATAGGTTGCACGCAGAATATTTCTAGTGTCCAGAAACCGTTAAAGCCCACATCGCCAAAACCTGCTGTAACGTGTATGAATAGCCCAAGTCTACCGATGGACGAACGACCTTCGAGCATTGGTACAAGAGTATCGGTGCGCGTGTGTTCTATGGTGCGCCCCAAATAGAGTTTACCAGTTTCAAGCAACAAGCCATCTTCGGGAATAATCAGCTCGCTAGCTGTATTTTCTTTTTTCATGTCTAGTACCTGACTGTCGTAGACAAGGAGCTTGTCGTGTAGTCGCAGATTATAACTGTTAGGATTGAGTTGCTTGTCGTTGTAGGGCTCAATAAAGATTTCGGTATTAAGACGCTTTTTTATTTCCTTCCCTGATAATATCATAGTCTAATTATTTTTACAAAAATACGAAAAAAGCCTGATAGATGAATCCTTCGGGCTTTTTTAATTAGAGTCTGTCTATAGTGTCGAGAGTCTGAACTATAAAGTTAAATATTAAGGCTTGTCGTTCTGTATGTTGGGAGTCCGTGAGTTGGAAGTAAAGACGCCCAAGCTGGGCGTCTTTACTTATTAATGACTAATTCACAAAGTGAGCATAACGCAGATATTGGACTTTATATACGAGCTCTAATTAAACTTGCATGAAGTTAGTCTTGGTTATTGCTGTTGTTTTCGAACTTCTTAACCATGAAGACTGTAAAATAATAGCTGACTATTATTAATGCTGGGTAGGTCAGATACCATAATATTGATTCTAAATACATATTTCTCTGTTTTTTTTGATTAATACTGAGCCTCATCTGGCAGGTTTGAAATGCTCTCTTTTTTCTTAGTCAAGGATTTCCATGCATACCATATATATGCTAGTACAAAAGGAACTCCCAGAGATACGTAACTCATTGCTACTAGGGTGAATTTGCTGGACGATGCATTCTGTATACAAAGGGAACTTTGTGGGTCTACAAGAGAAGGGTAGAATGCTGTATTGTTATAGCCTGCTACTAAAAACACAGACAGAACAACCAGAACTGTACCTAGACTTGCTATCCATATGCATTTTGTGCATTTTGTAAAGATAGTTCTTCTTAAGGCTAGTAGCACTCCTACTACGCCGAGCAAGAACATTACAAGGACTGCAGGCATAGCAAGGAAATTTGATAGATATTTATTTGCTTCTTCTTTAAATTCAAGGTTGTCTTCGAGCACGGTGTAGCCCATGCCCTTCATCAGTAATAATCTAATGGCAAATGCTAGGAAGAACACCAAGAAAGGGATGGCATTGTAGAGCACTTGCTTGCGTGCTCTTGACCTGATTTCTTCTTCGTCAATTCTATTGATAAAGAACATTGCTCCAAGTATGCGAGTGAGGAATACCAGAGCAAGACCTAAGCTAACATTATGCCAATTAAGTACAGCTTCTAATCCTCTAAATGGAGTTTGCCAATGAACAGAATTGTAACTGTCAAGAGTAAACTCGGCACCGTTGAAGAATGTGGCAACTGCCGTGCCCACCAATAACGGAGCGAGTGTTCCATTCAGCCATAGGAAGACTTCGTAAGTTCGCTCGCCGAGGAAGTTGCTCGCCTTTTTATGAAATTTGTATGATACTGCTTGTAGTATAAATAGCACTAAAATGGAAAACCACACCCAGTATGCTCCTCCAAAACTAGTTGCATAGAAAAGAGGGAATGAAGCAAAGAATGCTCCTCCAAAGGTTACAAGTGTTGTGAACGTTAATTCCCAATGCACCCCTGTGGTATGTAGCAACAGCTCTTTTTCTTTGGCGGTCTTGCCAAGGGAAAATAAAAGCGATTGCCCACCTTGCACAAAGTTTAGAAATACAAACAATGCGCCTAGCAACGATACTATAAACCACCAGTATTGTTGTAATGTTAAATAATCCATATTTTCAAACATAACTATTCTCCTTCTTGATTTTGAGGCCCTTTCTTTATTTGTGTCAATAGTATTTTAAGTTCTGCAATCAACAATGTTGTGAAGAGAACAAAGAATAACCAAAATGTAACCTGCACTGCTGATGCGGAAATGCGAGTGACGGCGGTAGTCGTTGTCATTAGGTTTTGTATTACCCATGGTTGTCTGCCAACTTCAGCAACTATCCACCCTGCCTGTGATGCCAGATAAACCAATGGGATGCATATTATCGATATACGCAACCACAGTTTGCTGTTTTGTATCTTGTTTTTAAGAACGAGTATTAGAATTACGATGAATAAGAGTATGAAGAAACACCCAAGCGTAAACATGATATGGAAAGAATAAAACGTTAATGCAACATTTGGAACAAGAAATGCAGGGTCTTTTACTGCTCCGTAGCCAAAATATTTAAAATACTCATTTTGGAATTTTTCGCTGTCAAATTCACTTCTGATTTCGGCGAGCTTGCTTTTGTCGCCAGCCTTTTTGGCTTCTTTGAAGTCAGCTAGGCGACTCATTGCATACGCCCCTCGCTCTATTTTCTCTTTGGCACTGATGTCGGACTTGCCACCCTTATTATATCCATTTATCAAATCGTTTATCCCAGGCACAAACTCGCCAGCCCTTCCAAAGGCCAATAAAGACAATAATCCTGGCACTTCTGGACGCCAAGCAAAGTTGTCCTCGCCGTATGCTGGTCCGTCTTTCATAATGCCAAAAACGGCTATGCCTGCATCCGTGCTACCGTTGTAAAGACCTTCCATTGCTGCGAATTTCATAGGCTGATTTTCTGCTACGAGCTTGGCCGAGTAGTCGCCGTTTATTGCTAACATTATTGATGATAGTAGCCCAAAGGATGCTGCTACAATCATGCTACGCTTTGCAAACTTAATTTCTCGCTTTTTTAGTAAATACCACGCCGAAATACCGATTACAAAAATTGCTGCCAATACATAGCCTGACGTAATGGTGTGCAGAAACTTGCTCGTTGCTGTGGGCGAAAAAAGAACATCCCAAAAACTAATCATTTCGTTGCGTGCAGTGTCGGGATTAAATCTCATCCCAACAGGGTTTTGCATCCAGCCGTTTGCAACTAGAATCCACAATGCAGACAGGTTTGCTCCGATGGCAACAAGCCACGAGGACAGTAGGTGAAATCGTTTGCTTACTCGATCCCAGCCAAAGAACATAACTGCAATGAAGGTGGTTTCTAAAAAGAAAGCAAAAATGCCCTCTATGGCAAGTGGTGCACCAAAAATGTCTCCCACAAACCAAGAGTAGCTAGACCAATTGGTACCAAACTCAAACTCTAAGATAATACCTGTTGCTACGCCAATGGCGAAGTTGATACCAAAGAGTTTCATCCAAAACTTTGTCGCTTTTTTCCATCCTTCATCGCCAGTCTTCACATAAAGAGTCTCCATGATGGCGATTATGAATGTTATACCCAGAGTTAAGGGTACAAAAAGCCAGTGATACATAGCCGTCAAAGCAAACTGACCTCGCGACCAATCTACTAAGGACATGTCAAATACATTCATAATAATGTGTTTAAATTTAAATTACTTCTTATCTGTTATCTGTTCTATTACGTAATTGCTTCTGCTTTCGTCGTCCTTGAATGTGGTATTCAAGAAATTGGGGAAAAAGAAAATCTTTAAGATGGCAAACATAATAAAGACCTTTATTAGCATGATAACCCACATTGTTCTGCCCCATCTTGGCATCTTTGTAAAGCCTTCCTTGTACAATGCCCATGTTCTCTGCATTCTATTCATAAATATATCATTTAGTGTATGTCTATAAAGTCAAGCGGTTGAGTCTTTAAGTCTTTGTGAAACAGTGGCTTGTTTTAATGGATGACTTATTCGTAAAGCACGCGTAACACCGCTGTTGTACTTTATGGACAATTCTATTTATTATTTGTTATCGAGGCCTAATTTAGCAATAAATAAATTCTTAAGTATATAGATATTCTTTATTAATCAATATCTATAATTTAACAAGAAGGCATAAGGTTCTGTAAATGCACTTGTTATTGATTTATTTAGGGTTGGTATTTTCTTTACTATAGGTAGTGAATGGACAGTTGTAGGTGTTGTACAGGTAGTCATCAAGTTCATCTGCTTTGCTAATCAGATTTGTTAACTCCTCCTTTATTTTATCGTTGTTTTCAGAAAAAATATCCGAAAGGTGAACACGATACGATACATATATCTCGTTTTCGCAAATGCCAAGTTTGTACGGTTTTACTGATTCTGACAGTATGTAGTCGTACAAGGCCTCGCTGTTTTGTTCTGGGATATTGTTGATTGGAGATGTTGCAAACAAGTAACTATTTTTAAATAAGAATATGCGTATTAGCGAGCTGCCATTGTGAAATTCCCAGTAGAATTGTCCATACCTTGTAACTATGGGGTTAATGCCGAGTCTGCTTATGCCGTCTTCGACAAATTTTTGCAAATCGTCGAGTTCTTCTTCTCTGAAGATTTTTTTATCTAGTTCGCCACCACACGAAGGGCAGTATTCCGTTGCTTCAAAAACCAAGCCTCGACACGATGGGCATGCGAGGGAGTATTTGGAAATGTTGTTTCTCTTATAATTGTCAAGATCTTTTGTCAGAGACTCTAGTGTTATGCCAAATCCCACATTATCAGCATTATTAAACTTGCTGGTGGTTATGGCGACTAAGTCTCCATTGTCGGAAATCATCGGACCGCCACTATTGCCTGGGTTTACGGCAGCATCAGTTTGAATATATTTTACTCCCTCGAGGTTTTGTTCTGCCGATGAAACTATTCCTTCGGTGACGGTAAATGGCATGCCAAACGGGTAACCTAATACCACCAGTCTGTCTTTGGTATTTACTTTTGCGTCCCTGTTTAGAGTAATTTGAGATTCTACGGTGTTTAGTCCATCCACTTTTATAAAAGCAAGGTCTACTTTAGGATTCACGTACATAACGCGCCCAAGGTATCTGTCTTTAAACACAGACTCGACTCCCACTTGTTTTGCTCTTCCTACCACATGATAATTGGTAATGACAAGCTCTTCGCCCTTTATTGCAAATCCTGTCCCAGTACCTTCGCTAGTGTTTATTTTATAAACCCATGGTGTATAGCTGTTTATGTCCATCTCTTTGTTTTAAATATTGAATAACCTTTTGAAAAAACCTTTCCTGCTTTTTGATGCAGACTTAATGTTATTGTTGAGGATAGAGGTCATCGTGTCTTTAAGCATTGCAGCACTCTCTTCATAGGGCTTTTCCGACACTTTTCTTAGCGTTGTAACTATCGAGTTGTAAATGTCTTGAGGGACGTTGTAGTAAGATATCAGTTTGTAAAATGCTTGCAGTGCAGAGAATGTTACATAAACAAGATCGTTACCATCAAAAGCTCTCGTGATATTGGCGTAACTTCTTTCCCATGTGTCCCTTACTACCGACAGTGGAGAATAAGCTCGTTCGGGCACTAGTAGTTTTACCTCATACATACATTCAAGCACTTTCGTCTTATTGTCAGGATTTTCTAGGTCGTTGAGAAAATGCATGCAATTGGATGTTATCTGGGTCAGGCTATCCGAGGTGTCAGACTCGGCATAGGAAATAATATCTTCGAATTCCGTTTTGTAAAAGCTTTGCAGTGACGCAAAGTACTCTATTTTCATTATGCTTACGATGACCGAATAGAACATCAGTGTTTCATTCCTGTCAGATTGAAATTTTTCAAAGTATTTTTTTGTACTTCTTATGTCTTCTTGTATTCTGTCGTAAAGTTTTTCTTTTTCTGTGCTAGGCAGCTGGTTTACTTGTGGTTTGCTGGAATATTCGGTCTTAAATTTTTCCACAAATTCATCGTCAAATCTGTCGGTAAAGTGACATATATCCCAAAGAACATCATAAACCTTGCGTGGATGGGATTCTCCCCAAAGGAAATCGTAGTAAAAAATGATTTCTCCGTTAATTACGGCAACGTTGGCGAGGTCTAAGTTGGAAAAATTGATCTCGCAGAGTTTGCGTTTTAAAGGGATTAAATAGGAAGTGTCTGAAAGTTTCGATACGGAAGCGCCAATACGTAAGCCGTCTTCTTTTATATCAAATCGTACGACACACGAACCATGAGGCATCTCCCAATGGGTCTGACCAGCCTCGAATTTCTTGCACATGTCGGAGTCGACAAAGTTCAACAGGCTACTAAACGCTTCTTTGTATTTCTTTTCGTCGTATAGTTCGATACTCTTGTCGAGTATCGAGCTCTTTAAAAGCCGTCCTTTTTCGTAGTTGGGATTCTCGTAAAACTTCGGAGAATTGTTTATCATCTTGCTGTGTATTTGAGTAATTAGTGTCTGTCCATAATGTTAAGAGTCTGAGCCATAAAGCTAAGCTCCGAAAAGGAGGTGTTTTTTATAGAGGGCATAACGCAGATATTTAATTTTTTAGTTCAGTCTACCTACATTATGGACAGTCACTAATTAATATGTTTTCTATGTTTGTTTTGAGATGCTAGAGCAAAGGTAGTGAAAAATCTCAATGTTATACAGAATACGAGTGTCTAAAATTCTGCAATAAGCTGTATGCAATAAGCTTTAGGCTTTTGCTGGGTTAATCATTTGCCTGTGTGTCGGAAAGCTTAAAGCCTACCACCATGGGCTGTATCATCTGCTTTCCGTGCGTACGTCTCTAGGCTTTCATGGTAAGCAAGTATCTCAGCTGGCTGGAGTTTAGTAGAATCTAACACATCGAAGGCCTTCTTAAACACGGGTTCTTGAAAAGATGGCGGCATCTCTTGCAGAGAAGATATATTTTTCAAAATAAATAACCACTTGTCGAGTTCTGTTTCTAACTCATGCTCGCTCTTGTCGAAATTGGGCATCTCAAGATAGATGTACATCAGGTTGTCGAAGAGAGGTTTGCCGCTTTTCGTATTCCTAATCATAAGCTGATTAGATACTTGGGGTTCATTGTTGGATTCCTCTCCGCTGTCTTCGAGCAGAAAATCGAGTATTCCAATCGAGTATACTGCATCTGGATAAAACCGCCATGTTCCCACTCCTGCACGGTCTTCAAGGGGTGAGCTGAGATAATAAACTCTATATCTATTAAAAAAACATTCCAATTGTTTTTGAAACTTCACAATGAAACGCGCTCCATGTTCCCCCTCGCAACAGAAGTTCAAAGCAGTGTCTTCTTCCGTTTCAAACTCTGGCACATATTTGGCAGGTTTGTAACTGATGTCTTTGATGTGGTGCTTGACATTTTGCTCTTCGAGGATCGAATTCAAAAAACTGATTAGAATGTCTTTGTTTTGTTCGATGTCAAACAATCTCCTGAAACCAAAAATGCTCAGAGGATTTAAGTACCTTTCGTTTTTATTCATGAATGATATAATTATCGTTGTGTTTACAAAGATAAGAAATATTTCGACGTAGCAAAATCTAAAATAATTACACCTACAAATAAAGATGATATATTTGCATGTGAGAATATTAATCCAGATAATGCATTGGAGCACGTAGTAGGAGGGCTTCTACTTGGCTGTTTCCTCCATTATAAAATTATTTTTAAAAGTTCTCTTATGAAATACCTCATTATTGGAGGAGTGGCAGGAGGTGCCACCCTTGCTGCTCGCTTGCGCCGACTAGATGAGCAGGCTGAAATCATCATTTTTGAAAAAGGCGAACATATATCGTATGCCAACTGCGGATTGCCCTACTACATCGGCGACGTGATAAAAAACCGCACCAAGCTGCTGCTGCAAACACCCGAAAGCTTTCGAGCTAGATTTAACATCGATGTGCGGGTATTTAGCGAAGTGATAAGCATTGATGTCGCCAAAAAACAGGTGCAAGTGCAAAATGCCATCAGCGGAGCATGTTACTTCGAGAGCTACGACAAGCTGGCACTCTCGCCTGGAGCTTCGCCTGTGGTGCCGCCCATCCCGGGCATTCGGCACCCGAAGATACTAAGTCTGCGCCATGTGGCCGATAC
>JBKECH010000026.1:0-8490 GCA_047974415.1 Bacteroidales bacterium
ACCCACTAAGCAACAGCAATAAAGCCGCTGAAATAGGCAAGGAAACATCCACACAGATAGGTAAGAATGGCAAAAACAAGCTAGAGATGTTCCGCTACAATCCGGCTAAAGCTCGCAAATTGTTCCCACCCAAGAATAGCTATATGCCTAGACATTGCGACGGTGCTAAGCTAAATCTTACAGGCTTAATTGGCATTGCTCAAATCGTACTAAACCACGAAAACGAACGGTGCAAAGCGAAGAAGGCTATCGAAGCCGAAGCAAAACTAAAGCTACGAGAGAAGCTTTACAATGTGAGCACCGTGAAGGAGTATAAGAACGGCGGCAAGGTGGTTAAGTGCGATTCGGTAGATGAGAGTAGCAACGATTATGAGCGTGTGCTGAAAGCTGCACAAAAATTAGCAGAACAGGGAAACATCGTAGAGATAACACCCAACCTACGAACTACCAATCACGAGATGTACGATACTATATACAAAGAGCTAAAAGGAACTAAGTTCTACGGCAAACATCCGGATTTGAAAGTAAACGATGTGTTTTACGAGCATGAGGGGTTTACCGAAGGAAGTAAGAATGCTCTTAGAAACATGATTAAACGAGGTACTAAGCAATCAGAATACATCATTATTGATGACTGTGGCGACGATGATAGGCATTACAGAAGGCGAGCCGAGAAGCACAATAGGGATAGTGATAATGAAATTAAGGAGCTTTGGGTTCTGCGGAATGATGGAGAGCTTGACCTAGTGTATAAAAAAACAGAAGACCAATAACAAAAGTTATCAGTCCCTGCAGGCATCGAATCCGTAGAATCGATAATGCAAATATACAACAACTTTCTAAATAAATCAATACTATGAGCAATGAATTTATGAAAAAACTACTAACCGACATCAAAATCGACCTACACGATGAGTTCGACCGCAACTTTACTCGCAAAGCATTCTTCGGTAAAAAATGGCGTGAAACTAAAAACCCCAACCATCGGGGGTCGCTAATGAACCGCACAGGAAAACTCCGCCGTGGACTGAAATCTAAAACCTCTATGGAGAACAAAGCACTCCGAGGGTGATTGCGACCTTGTTTACTGCGTTTAAAGGCAAGCTAAACCGTGGATATTTGGCTTCATTTTCAGATGCGCAGACCACATACTCCTTGCTTTCGGCGCATTTGTAAAGACGTTTTACTACTAGCCCTTGCTCTGTTTCTAGAGCATATACATGTCCCCACTGAAAGAACGAGCTGTCCATAAGTTGTTTGCATGCCAATATATCTCCGTTGGCATAAAACGGCGCCATGGAATCGCCGTGTATCCTTATGAGGAAGTCCACTCCTTTTTGTTTAAATTCTGGAATTACATATGTGCCAGTGTGGTATACTTCGCTATTGCGGATATCTTCCCAATTACTGCTACTCAGGTCTGTGTACGACAGCAAAGGCAAGTTCTGCATGTTGTTATCATCTCTCATCTTGCTGGTATGTAGTTCGCCTTCGCCAGACAATAACCAGTGGGGAGATATTTTGGGGAACTTGTTATATATAAGGTAGACATCAAATGAATTTCGGGCGTACCATGAAAAGAGTGTCTGGGGTTTTATTTCGAGATGCCTTGCAAAATCGGTATCCGTGGTAAAACCGTAATGATCCCTTATATTTTTTAGCATGCTACTTCTGTTAATGTGTTTCTTCATTTGCTCAAATAAATATTTAGTGCCTGTACATAATAGTCAAGAATATGAACTAGAGAGTTAAATATTCCATCCCGAAAGCTAGAGGTGAGCCTTCAGACCCAAGGGGCATTACTAACGCAGATATTGGACCTTATAGGCAGACTCTATTTCAAAAAACTCACTCTTACTAGCTGTACATAGCTTTCGAGTTTATTTCAAGGCGCAATAATAACGAAATAAATTGGGATTATTGTATTTCGTACTGTTTGTATCTGTTGTTCTTTGCTCTTGTTATGCGAATTGCTTATTATTGATTGTTTTTGTTTATTTGTTGGTGGATTATTGTCGCATTTTGAATATTTCTTTACTCGGTACAATTATTAAATGTGATGAGTATATTACTTTACTCGCATCTTTTTCTCGCTTTTTTTATTTTTTTTTTCTTGTCGCTGCCCTCGCATTTAATGTAATGAATCATAGTGCTATAGTAATTTAGAGATACAAAAGGCGAGTTTGTTTTGTAAGATAAAATCTGCAATTTGTTTGTTTGTTTGATATTTTGCATATATTTGCAAGCGAAAACATACATGCAACCCGCAAAATGATAGAATGGGAAATGTTAGCAAAGTTTTCGAATGTAGTGTTGTATATGATTGATAGTAAAGTAATATTAAAATAAAAAATACAGTTAAACTTTAAATTTAAAATTATGAAAAATTATTTATTAAGCATGTTGGTTGTTCTGACATGTTTTGCATGTGTGAACGACAAGGAGTCTAGTTATGTGACAGACCTTAGAAAGTCAAAGGCAGAGTGGCTAAAAGCAGAGGCTGCGTTTATGGCTGCACAAACGGAGGTGGAGTTAGTTCAGAAGTTAATTAATGAAGCTACTCTTGCAGCGAAAAATGCAGCAAATGCCGAAGCTGCTGCAAGATGGGAGATGGAGCTTAAAGAATTAGCAATAAGACACGAAAATACGTTGCTTGAGTATGAAACGCAGTTTATTTATGCGAAGACTGCGCTGGCTGAAGCTAAAGCCGAAGCTGAACTTAAGAAAGATGAGACTGTACTTAAGTACATTCAAGCGTACGAAACTAAATTGGAAAATGTTAGAGATACACAAGGAGATATAAACGATGCTGTAAAAGAATTGACAGAAGCAAATGATAAGCGAGAAAACAAAATAAAAAGAAAAAAAGAAAAACTGGAGCAGAAAAAAGAAAACCTTGTTCTTAAGCAAAAGGAACTGGACATTTACACTGAGCTTCAAGCTGCAGGTGATGCAGCGGATGCTATTGTAGAAGCAAAGATTGCAGAAGTAAAGGTTGCTATTGACTCAGTTAACAAGAAAATATCTATGCAGAACCTTAAGGAGGCTGAGATATATAATGAACTACACAAAGATTACGAGCAAGATTTATTTCAGGGTATTTCTTCTGACTTTTATTTTCCATATGCGGTTTCTGTTACAGACTTTATTGCAGGAAGCACTTGCAATGGCTTAGTTGATACTTCTTCGGTTCTTATAAAAGGAATTAGAACTTTTGTCGCTGCCGAAAAAGTTTTTGGAAAGGTTTTTTTTGATGAGGACGATTCTGAAAATAAAGTAGAAGCCATTTTTCAAAATTATAAATATTCAGTTGATGCTGATGTGGACATGCATGAGCTGAAAGATATGATAAATTCGCTTGAGAATTTTGATATCAATGATGCAAAAAGAGAGCTTGTTAAAGAGGAGTCAACTGTGAAAAGTTTAAATAAAAGTATTGACACTCTAAGACCAAATGCAGACAAGGCATCAGTAGCTTATGCGAAAGCAAAAGATGCGTACAAAATTGCAAAAGATGCGTACGATAAGGCAGTGGCTGGGGGTAAGGACGATGCAATAGAAAAGGCCCAGAAAACTCTAGACGAAAAGGCGACTGCTATGTATGATGCCGAAAGTAAGTATGAAGATCTTAAATCGAAGCTAGAAAACGCTTTGTCTTCTCTAGATGCAAGCACTGATAATATCGAAGTTCTTAAGGACGATATTGAAAGTTATGATAAAAAACTTGCGATTGCAAAAGAGCTTAAAACGACTGTCGAAGCAGGTAAATACAAGAAGCTCCTTGATGCAAGAGATCTTGTTTTAGAATCATACTTTGATATTTATACTGAAACTGAGAATCTAAGAGATTATCTAATGCATTACGAGGAATTACTTATTAACCTTGAGGATGCAAAAGTAGATTATGCTTCTGAAATTGATAATACTAACGAGACTATCGAAGAAATTCAGGAAGACATTGAATCTACGAAAGCTTATATTGCAAAGCTTGAGGCAAGTGAGCCAGGAACAGATATGCAGATTAGCATTGATTACTACACTGCTCGCATTGAGATATTGAAGCAAAGACTGTCCGTAGAACAAGCAGAAGCAGACAGGCTTAAAGAACTTATAGCGAACACAGAATCTGTATAAACTAAGTGTAATTATTTACAAGAGAGTGGGGCTCCCAATTTAAAAGGGTGCCTTTCCTCAAAAAAATCACATAAATGAGAATAAATCGCTTATTATTAATAGTGGTGGCACTCCTGTCTGGAGGATACCAGCTCTATGCACAGGACAACAGCGAGGCTGTGGAAGAGGTGCAAGGAGTGGGTCCTGAGAAAGGGGATTTCACCGCATCGTTGAATTTTGGTTCGAGGGTATCGCTAGGTGTAGTAGCACCCCAACCGGATCTAGGAACTTACACAATCTCATCTCCTTCGGGCAGTGGTTTCGGTATAGCACCATCAATAAATCTTGAAGGCAAGTACTTCATTTCAAACAAATGGGCAGTGAAACTACTTGGCGGATTTTCGTACAGCTATAGCCCAGGTTATGCAGAATTGCCTGGTACTGCCGACGGCGCAATACCGTCGTACAATGCTGTGCCTAACAGCGACAAGATACAAACTTTTGTTATGACGGGAACTAATTATTATATGAATATCGGAATCCCTAATGTTTGTTTTTATACAGGTCTGAGCTTCGGTTTCAACTATAGTAAACAAGATGCTTATTCCGACGAGAGTACAACTTACATGGGTACGTCAATTGGAGAAACTTATGGTTTTTCTGTAGACGCAAGTGCTGGCCTTGATTACTATTTTAATAAAACATTATTTCTAGGTTTGGAGATAAGCCCAATTAGCTATGGGTACGCCGTGTACAGCATTAGACCTCAGCAAGGTCTTAGTTTGTTGTCGGCAGATACTCATGGGTTTAATTTTATTTCTAATCCACAATTAAAGGTTGGATTTAGGTTTTAACTAAGTAAATACTAAGGAGGTGTTAGTTATGAATGCTTCCTTATTTCATTCTGTCAATGGGGGTGTTTCGGGCATCCCCATTTTTTGCTTTATGCCGAATGCCGTGAGTGGGCTTTGACCTATTATTGAAAATGCTGAATGGTAAATTGTCAATGGTGAGTGCTGAACCTTCAACTTTAAACCTTAAGCAATTCAACGGTCCAACCTTAAACCCTAAATAAATGTTTCCAGAAACAGGGGTTTGTCATTCAGGTATTCAAATTCAATGCTCATCTTACGCATGTTGTTCATCAGGTGCTTTATTTCACCAGCCTTAGCAACCTCGATGCCAATTATTATTGGACCTCTTGCCCTGTGGGTTTTCTTGGTGTATTCAAAGTGCACAATGTCGTCGGTTGGGGTAAGCACATTTTCCAGAAAATCTTTTAAGGCTCCAGCACGCTGTGGTATATTTACTATAAAATAATGCTTTATTCCCTCGTAAATCATCGAGCGTTCTCTGATTTCCTCCGTTCTGGTGATGTCGTTGTTGCCTCCTGATATAATACATACAACATTTTTGCCTTTTATCTCCTCTTTCAAATAATCTAGGGCTGCAATTGAAAGGGCTCCAGCGGGCTCTACAATAATGCCTTTGTCGCTATACAGGTCTAGTATTGTAGTGCAGACCTTGCCTTCCGGGACGCAGACTATCTTATCTATGATTTTTTTGCATATTTCTACGTTGAGCTTTCCACATTGCTTAACAGATGCTCCGTCGACAAACTTGTCTATACGTTCTAGCTGTACGGGACGACCAGCCTCCAAAGCGGCTTTCATCGATGCTGCGCCCATGGGTTCGACGCCTATTATTTTCGTCTTGGGCGATAGGGTTTTTAAATACGAGCCTGCTCCCGAAATTAGTCCACCTCCTCCCACGGGAATAAAGACGTAGTCTATTTTGCATGTCAGTTGTTGATGTATTTCTAAGCCAACAGAGCCTTGCCCTTCTATGATTTTTTCGTCGTCGAAAGGGTGAATAATTTCCCTGCCCGTTTCTTTTGCAAAATCAGAAGCTATGCCACTTGTGTCGTCGAAAGTGTCGCCTATTAGTATGGTTTTTACATATTTACCGCCAAACATACGTACCTGATTTACCTTTTGGCGAGGGGTGGTTGTTGGCATATAAATAAAACCCTGTATCCTGAGTTTGCTACAAGAAAAGGCAACTCCTTGGGCGTGGTTGCCAGCACTTGCGCAAACAATGCCTTTCGCTTTTTCGCTCTCCGACAAGCTGGCAATTTTATTGTAGGCTCCTCGGATCTTGTAAGATCGAACCTGCTGAAGGTCCTCTCTCTTCAAGAATATATTTGCAGCATATCGCTTCTTTAGGGTGTGGCTCTTTTCCAAGGGCGTCTCCAGAACTACCTGACTGACATTGTGTTTTGCTCTGTTTATATCTTCGGAGCTAGGAAAGTATGACATTTCGTATTTCTTTATGCGCAAAGTTAGTAAATCATTTTGAAACGCTGTGTCAAATAATTTGCTTCTATGTTGAATATAGGGGGTGGCTTTGTTGATGTTTAGAGTTTAAAGTTTAATTGTTTAAGGTCTTAGTACATGACAAAAAATAATTAACATCTAATGTTCATAAATTGAGGATATTGGCGTTTTCAAATAACCTTGATATTCTACAATTTTGTGAATTCACAAAAAACACAAAGATGAACATCAAGGTTGAAAGCAAAGATAGAAAATTATTTGAAATATTCAAAACAGCGACAAATTGGAACTGCTGTTTAATTAGTTTAATGAAATCACTGATAAAGCTGCAAAGTGTATCATATGTTGCGCTGGCACAAGAATTTGAAGGTAAAAGTAAATTATTAATCAAACTTTAGTTGCATTTGTGGGTTAAATTCAGCTGTTTTAGTACCTTTGCAGAGCTATCAATAATATCAGAATAATGCAAAAAAGAATATATATATTGTTTGTAACAATGGTTCTGTCAGCTGTTTACTCCTATGCGCAAGATGGTGATAAGGTAGCCGTTGAGACAATGACTAAAGCAGATTTTCTTAAGAAAGTTTGGAATTATGAAGAAGATAACACCAAATGGAACTTCTTGGGTGATAAGCCTGTAATAATAGATTTCTACGCCGACTGGTGTGGTCCATGTAAGAAAGCAGCTCCAATTTTAGAGGAGGTGGCTCAGATGTACAAAGACAGAGTTGTTGTCTACAAAGTAGATACGCAAAGGGAAAAAGTGTTGTCGGGTAATTTGGGGATAAGAGGTCTCCCAACATTCCTTTATATCCCCGTCGAAGGTGAGCCATTAATGACTCAAGGAGTAGGACGGACGAATTTGGACATAAAAAACGGCTTCATTGACACTATAGAAAAACACCTTCTTAAAAGCAACACTAGCGAAAACGTTGATACTACAAAGACTAGTAACTGAATGAGTAAGACACTATATTGGTACCCATTTTAAGTGCTGCCTCATGTAGGTCTTTGGGGTCTTTATGTACCGAATAATCTTCCCAGCCATCGCCCAAGTCACATTCATAAGAATAAAAACACGCCAAACGGCCATTTATGAATAGACCGAAGCCTTGTGGGGGGTTATTATCGTGTTCGTGAATCTTCGGTAAGCCTTTGTCAAACTGATACTTTTGATGATAAATAGGATGGGATAGAGCTACCTCCGAAAAGCTTTGTTCTGGGAAAACCTTTTTCATCTCTCGACGTATAAATTTATCCAATCCATAGTTGTCGTCTATATGTAAAAAACCACCTGCCTCCAAGTATTGGCGTAGGTTATACACCTCTTCGGCAGATAAAATGATATTCCCATGTCCAGTAATAAATAAAATGGGATAATTAAATAACAAAGGGCTACTGAGCTCCACGGTTGCTGGCTCTATTTCTATGTTGCACCCCATTTTTTCATTGCAAAAAGTTGCTAAATTAGGGAGTGCTGTAGGATTTGCATACCAATCGCCACCTCCATTGTATTTTACAAGCCCAAATCTTACAGATGAATCCTGGGAAAAAACAAGTGTGCAATTAAACACTAGAATTATAAAATATAGTAATACTACTCTCATATGCTTATAATTTTACCTCCGCAAACTTAGATAAAATATTCTATTTCTTTCAGTGCTGTTTATCCGTTTTTATGAATAAGTAGCACAACATCAGGTAAATCGCCCTTAAAAAAGAGTGATTATTCCCACAATATTAGTATCTTTGGACATCTGAAAGGGGCTGTTCCCTTTCAAAAAAAATGAAAAACAAAGGCCCTGAAAAAGAAAGAGAACGACTATTTACTAACTCATTTTCAACATTGGAAGACCCTAGGCGAACAAACAAAGGATACTACAGTTATCCATTAATAGAAATACTTTTCTTGTGTATTAGCGCCTCGTTAAGTGGGTTTAGCACGTGGACTGACATAGCCCTGTTTGGGAAAGAGAAGTTGGAATGGTTGCGCAAATTCTATCCATATACCAATGGCACTCCCTCTCATGATGTTTTAGGA
>JBKECH010000041.1:0-22327 GCA_047974415.1 Bacteroidales bacterium
ACCGAAAAGGGCTGTTGTACTATAAATATTAATACTTTTAATTTCTGTGGTTCTGTAATCTAAATTTAGTGGTGGTGGACTCCACTCGCCTTCTACTTTGTGAGCTTTGTTGTAGCTAGTAGATAGCTGTTGCTCAATATCATCATTTGGCAAATCTGTAAAGTTGTCCTCTAAATCCCAGAGTAATTCATATCGAGGTGTTTTTATCGGGTTATAATCAGACACTTGTGGTACTACATCGGTATTGCTAGTAGTGATTGGTAGAATGTAGTTAGATGCAATAACTGTATTGTTGCTAATGGTGTCGTATTCTTGATGCTCCCATTCTGTGCCTACTTCTAGGGTTCTAGCTTGGGCATTATCAACAAAAATCTTTGAGCATTCTCTAGGATAAAAGATAAACGAATAGGATGAAGAGGATTTGGGTTCATCTTTGGTACAAGCCATCTATAGAAGACAGCTAAACAGTGTGATTGTAATTCTTTCCATTTGATTTTATTTTAAGATTTAGTATTTATCAAGGGAAGACATCTTCCCTTGATAAATACTAACATGATTATTTAGGTTAATGCGATACTATCAGCTGTACTGATTGATTTTGCTTAGGTACTTGCCAATGATGTCGAACTCTAGGTTTACGACACTTCCCTTCGCAAAGGTGTGGAAGTTTGTCATTTCTTGTGTGTAAGGTATTATTGCTACTTGGAAAGATGAGTCGCGAGAGTTTACAACTGTCAGGCTAACACCATTTACGGTGACTGAGCCTTTCTCGACAGTCATATACCCTTTCTTTGCCATTTCTTTGTCAAACTCGTATTCAAAAGTGTAGTAAAAACTGCCATCGGCACTGTCAATTTTCACACACCGAGCAGTTTGGTCTACGTGCCCTTGCACAATGTGCCCATCTAGCCTACCGTTCATTGGCATGCTTCTTTCGAGGTTCACTTTGCTACCTGTCTCCAAAAGTCCCAAGTTCGACTTCTCGAGGGTTTCTTTTATTGCCGTAACGGTATATTCATCCTTATTGATATCTACTACTGTTAGGCAAACTCCGTTGTGTGACAGACTTTGGTCTATCTTCAATTCATTGACGAACTTGCACGTAAGTGTTAGGTGAACATTCTCTTTGTCGCTCCTGATTTTCCTCACCATTCCTATTGCTTCTACTATCCCTGAAAACATAATTTTATTTTTTATTATATTGCAGCTCAAAGGTAATGAATAATCCCGAAACACCATTAGCCTACCTGCCGTGTACTCCAATCTCTTCAACACAAATATTTCGTTGTTCTTAATTTCGCTCATAGTATCGGCGCTACGCCTTGCTTATAAAAACCTTTGTTCTATAGACCTTGAGGCTCTAGCTGTAGTGATTAAATGTCTGATTGGAGACTTTATCAGTCAGACTTTGCCATCATTCTATTTTTTATTGTTGGCTATCTCTTTTGAATAAAGAAAAATAGTTGTAACTTTGCAACGCATTTAATGATGATTAGAATGCCCAGGTGGCGGAATTGGTAGACGCGCTGGTCTCAAACACCAGTGGGGTAACCCGTGCCGGTTCGATCCCGGCCCTGGGTACTTAAAAAGCCCGACTTTCAAAAGAAAGTCGGGCTTTTGTTTTGGTAGGCAACGAAGGCTTTCGAATTATCGTTTTTCGCTATTCGTTATTAAGGAGCTTGTTGTACGTTTTGACAAAGGCAACGGAGTGTCCTAATAGCTCCCTTGTTTCAAACAGTATGTTGAAGTAGACTATTGAATTTCGGGTGTTTACTTCTTTGTGCTTGATTCTTTTGACGTGGTTTCTTTCAAAGCAGTCTATTTGCTTCTCGATCTTAGCAAATGAATCTACGACCTCCACTATTCTCACAGAGAGTTCAGAAGCGCTACCTTTTGTGATTTGTAGGCTTGTATTGTATATCGAATTAATCTGGCCTGTTAGTTCGCTTAGTTCATCTATTTGCGACTGAACAAGGGGTTTGTGTCTATTGCTAACGTGCTCGTCTATAAATTGAGCAATTGACCGTAATGATAGTGATATTTCGTTGTAGATATCTATGAGTTTTACATACTGATACCCCTTCTCTGCCAGATGAATAGCCTCCATAGACTGAATGATTGAAGGGATCTTTTTTTGAGCTTTTTTGCTTTTGCGCTGAAGTTCGCTTTGCAATTCGGCAGCTTTCTTTACAGATGTTACACTGTCCTTAACAAATGCCATTAAGAGCGATGATATAGTGTTGTTTGCCTGTTCTAGCGCAAAACTCACATTACGCAAAGCCACTCTGTAAACATCGTCAATGGTGACTACGTTGTCCATTAGTTTTTCGTATTGATTTTCGAGCTCTTTCTGCTTAGTTTTTTTTCTGAACATCACTTGTGTTCTGTAAACTATAAACATTGCAACAGCTATCAATACGAATACCATTATGTTGCTGAATGCCGAATTGTGACCGATAATTAAGGTAATTACACCAGCCACGCAGAAGGCTACGAAGGCTGTTAAGAACCATCCTCCAATAACTGTTGCGACTCCTGATATTCTGAATACTGCCGATTCTCGGTCCCATGCTCTGTCTGCAAGGGATGTTCCCATGGCAACCATAAATGTTACATATGTTGTTGACAGTGGAAGTCGCTTTGATGTTCCTATAGATATTAGAACTGCTGCGACTACTAAGTTTACAGTAGCCCTTATCATGTCGAAGGCTGGCGATTCGCCACTTTCTTTTTTTAGTGTTCCTACCTGAAAGCGTGATTCAATCCATTCTCTTGAGGATTGTGGAATAAATTTCTTTATTCCATCTCCTAATATTATTCCATATTTCACCAAAAATCTTGAGACCTTATTTGACGAGAAACGCTCTTCACCTTCTGATTGTCTTGCCAACTGAAGTGATGTGTTAACAACGCTTTGAGCCTTCTTTGAGCTTATGAGCGTTACAACCATCAGCACTCCGGCAATAACTAGGAATATGGCTTGACTATTTACACTCTCTTTGAGGGATGTCATTGCGAGACTATCTGGGCTAATTCCACTTGCAACCCACTCATTAAAAGAGCTGAGTCCAGCCAAAGGGACCCCTATGAAATTTACTAAGTCGTTGCTTGCAAATGCCATTGCTAATGAAAAAGTGCCAATAAGCACCAGCGAGCGTAGAACATTTGCTCCAAATATGGCTATCAGTATCTGGAAAATTACTCCACTAATAATGAATGTGCTTATCAATACGGTCTGCATGTGTTCTTGCAACCATATTATAGTCTCGCGAGGTATAAATGTAAGTTCGTTTGCTCCTTTCATTATCAGGAAGTTGGAGATAGCGGCAATGGTAATTCCTGCAAAGATGCCTCCAAAATATTTAAAGGTCTTTTCTATTTTAAAAGAAAATACAAGTCTGCTTAAATACTGTATTATCAGACCGGATGTAAATGCAATAAACACAGATAGGAATATTCCGATGATGATTTCAATCGCTTTGCTCGTATTTATGTGTTTTAAAAAAGGGATTGCATAGTCGGGATTTGAAGTCTTTATCATTGCCATCGCCACTGATGCTCCCAACAGCTCAAAGACAATGGATACAGTGGTAGAGGTTGGCAACCCGAAAGTATTAAATAAATCCAGCAGGACTACATCTGTTATCATCACGGCTAGAAAGATTATCATAATCTCGCTGAAATAGAAATATTGCGGGTCGAATATGCCTTTCCGGGCAACCTCCATCATCCCTCCAGAGAATACTGCACCCAGAATTATACCCAACGAGGCGACTAAAAAAATCCAAAACCTCGAGGATGCTTTTGAACCGAATGCTGAGTTAAGAAAATTTACAGCATCATTGCTGACTCCAACGATTAGGTCGGATATTGCCAAGATAAACAAGGTGGCAACAAAGGCTAAATATAAATAATATTCCATTTAAATATTTTATTGTCCGCCACAAAAATATATTCATCGCATTTAATTAGAAGTGCCTGAATATTATTTTTTTATTAAAGTTCGTCTGTGTCTAATCTATGTCCATTATGTCATTATTCTGAGTTAGAAAGCCAAGCCTCGAAATTAATTATCAATGGTTTATTGTAATATAATAACGAGCTACTGAATTAATGGTGGATTGCTTAATGTTGAAAATGATTAATTCGCAAAGCAGGCATAAAACAGATTTCGATTTTATAGATGGGCTTTAACAGAGTATAATTGTATTAGCTCACCCGCTACGTGCTCCAATCTCTTCAAGGCAAACGCTCTGCTAGTTTCAGACGCAATGCATTGTGTCTGGAACTCTTCAAAACCCTTGTTTTATCGGGCTTGAAGCCCTCGCTACGGCGTTCCAATGCATAATCGGGGTTTAATTAAATCTTCAATAAAAGCGAGCCACAAGACCTTGTTTCCCAATAAAAGTCGTAACTTAGTATCTTGTTATTTGAATTATAAATAGTTAATACAAACACTTATGTTAGTAAAGTGCTTTGCAGGGGCGGTGTTCGGAGTAAATGCTGTAACAATAACCATAGAGGTTGACATTTCCAGAGGAATTAGATATATGCTTGTTGGACTGCCTGACGTCGCCATAAGGGAAAGTCAGCAACGAATAGATTCGGCCTTTCGGCAGATAGGATTGAAAATGCCGAAGAAAAAGATAGTGATAAATATGGCTCCTGCCGACATTCGCAAGGAGGGATCGGCGTTCGATCTTCCCATAGCTATTGGCATTTTAGCAGCCTCAGAGCAGATGAACGCCGAGAAGTTAGAGAAATATGTTTTTATGGGCGAGCTATCCCTCGACGGCTCTCTTAAACCCATAAAAGGAGCTTTACCCATTGCTATTAATGCTAGAAAAGAAGGCTTCGAGGGCTTGATTTTACCAAAAGAGAATATAAAAGAGGCGTCTGTTGTAAACAATTTAAAGGTTTATGGTGCCGAGAATATTAAGGATGTTGTAGACTTCTTAAATGGCGAAAATACCCTACAACAGGAATATACGGACATAAGAGATGAATTCTCCAAAATGACAGGAATATGGGGGATTGATTTTTCAGATGTGAAGGGTCAGGAGAATGTCAAACGAGCCTTAGAAATAGCAGCTGCAGGCGGACATAACATAATATTAATAGGACCTCCTGGAGCAGGAAAAACAATGTTGGCAAAGCGTATTCCCACAATTTTACCTCCATTCTCGTTAAGCGAAGCTCTTGAAACTACAAAAATCCATTCGGTATCTGGAAATATAGACAAAGAAACTTCGCTGATGATGACACGCCCATTCCGTTCTCCACATCACACTATCTCTGATGTTGCATTAGTTGGTGGAGGCACTTTCCCTCAACCAGGAGAAATATCTTTGGCGCACAATGGGGTGTTGTTTTTAGACGAACTTCCTGAATTTAAACGGACCGTCCTTGAGGTGATGCGCCAACCGATAGAAGAACGACATATAGTAATCTCAAGGGCTAGATTTTCGGTAGATTATCCTGCCAGCTTCATGATGGTTGCATCTATGAATCCCTGTCCTTGTGGATATTACAATCACCCCGAGAAAGAATGCGTGTGTATGCCAGGAGTTGTCGAGAAATATCTAAATAAGATATCTGGACCTTTACTTGATAGGATTGACATCCATTTAGAAGTTGTGCCTGTGCCATTCAGCGAGCTGAGCATAGAAAGTGCTTCCGAACCGAGCAAGGATATCAGAGAACGTGTAATAAAGGCTAGAAATATTCAGACCGAAAGATTTAAAGATGTCGATGAGGTATATTGTAATGCTCATATGAACTCGAAACTCATAAGATATCATTCTAAACTTGATTCGGACGGAACCGAGATGATAAAAGTAGCAATGGAGAAAATGGGTTTTTCGGCCAGAGCATACGATAGAATATTAAAAGTAGCTCGGACTATAGCCGACCTTGACTGTTCTGAAAATGTGAAGGCCGAACATCTCTCAGAAGCCATACACTACCGAAGTCTAGACAGAAGCAACTGGGGCAGATAAAATAGTATTATCTTTGTATTTTAGGCATCAACAGATAACATATGAATCTTGAAAGGTTTATTGCAAGGCGAATATTCAGAGGAGCAAACAAGTCAGGAAAACTCTCTCACAGAGCGGTTCTAATCTCTCAGCTATCTATAATACTTGGTATTGTTGTAATGCTACTGTCGGTATCTGTTGTCCTTGGATACAAAAAAGAAGTTGCCGAAAAAGCGTTTGGCTTTGGCGCTCATATTCAGGTAACGCAGATGAACAATAAGATCTCCTACGAAACCGAGCCTATTGATAAGAATCATCCCATACGCAACATAATTTCTAGAACTCAAGGAGTACTGAGCATTAGTCCTTTTGCCACAAAACCAGGTATACTAAAGACGGACAAAGAGATACATGGGGTTGTTTTTAAAGGAATTGACAATGATTTTGATTGGCAGTTTTTTTCTCAGAATATTATATCCGGCAAGGCCTTGCAATTTTCGCATGGAGTTAAAGCGTCCAATGATGTGATGATATCATCCAATATTG
The DNA here is from genome assembly GCA_047974415.1 of Bacteroidales bacterium. GTDB lineage: Bacteria > Bacteroidota > Bacteroidia > Bacteroidales > Prolixibacteraceae > JBKEAJ01. The sequence goes on from JBKECH010000041.1 coordinate 6,525, forward strand.
CGAAGCTTCTAAGACTGTCAATAGGCGATGATTTTCTGATTTATTTTATCAATGAGCAGGACAAACAGCCAAGAGTAAGAAAACTAAAAGTACATGCCATCTACTCTACAGGCATGGAAGAATTTGATGATTTATTTTTATATGGAGATATCAGACAGATACAGAATGTTGGGCAATGGGACTCTACTGAGGTCTCGGGTTTTGAGGTTCGGCTTGCAGATATCTCGACAATAAATCAAGTTGTCAGTGAAATAAGGAATAAAGCTGTCTCGTTCTACTCCGAACAAGTAGGGATGATAGATGTAAAGTCAGCAACAGATATTTATCCACAAATTTTCGATTGGCTTGCTTTGCTAGACATGAATGTTTATGTGATATTAGCACTAATAATAATGGTAGTTGGGGTTTGTATGGTATCTGGACTATTGGTTGTTATAATGGAAAACACCTATCATGTTGGAGTTCTAAAAACATTAGGCTATGCAAACATCAATATTCGCAGGGTTTTCAATAATGTATCCTTTCTGCTCATTACTAAAGGCTTGGTCTGGGGGAATATCCTTGCTTACTCCCTTATGTTTATTCAGAAGCATTACGGAGTTATAAAGCTGAACCCAGAAACATATTACTTATCGAGCGTGCCGATACACATTGGTTTTTTATCTTTTTTATTGGTCAACATCGGGACAACCATTCTTATATCATTGATAATGACAATCCCGACATATGTAGCCAATAAGGTTTCGCCTGCTGATGCGATAAGGTTTAATGCTTAGTTTCGCTTATATCCTTCCAGCGGTATCTTTATTTTGTAAACGGTTTTATTTGGATTATTCAGCTTGTTATCTCTTAACCAAGGATTAAATTCCTTAAGGATTTTATAGTTGAGCCCCATATTGTTGGCAAAGGTTCCAAAGTCGGTCACCGTCGAGTCGATAGTTATATACTTAGTATTCCACAAGGGGTAATACTCGTTGTCTGCCACATGAAAATTATATAGTTCAGGGTTTTCCATTATCAGCTTAAATCCTAGGATTCTATATACATACCGAGCTGTTTCAGAGTTTAGCAACATGTCGTAGTAAGAATTTGTTTTTTGTCTGCTAATCTGATTTTTTAAGCCCCCGATACCACAGTTGTATGATGCACATACAAGAGTCCAACTTCCAAACTGATTATATAGCCATTGTAGGTGGTCGCAAGCAGCAACAGTAGATTTTTCTACATGGTATCTTTCATCGACTTCGCTACTTATTGTAAGTCCATGAGACTTGGCAGTAGATGCCAGAAACTGCCAAAGACCTGCTGCTCGTGCTGGCGAGACTGCGGTTTCATTCATTCCACTTTCTGCTACCATAAGATACTTAAAGTCATCTGGGATGTTGTACTTTTTTAATATAGGTTCGACAATAGAAAAGTATCTTTTTGATAGCTTGATGTATCGCAAGGTTTGAGAATGAAAATAGGCATGCGACATAAGTTCTCTGTCAAGACTTTCGAACACATCATTACATTCTAAGGGGACCCTTTCTCCAGCAAACTCCACATGTTTAGGTATGCTTGGAGACTCGTAGTACTTTATACCTAAAGGCTTGGCGACGGTAGATATTTGTTCGGTTTTATATGAATTACTCAGTACTACCTGAGCGCTGTCATTTTTGCCAAAATTCATTGATGTCGCACTAACAACTACAAATACGACTATTAATGAAAGAATAATTCTTGAAAAACTATTTTTAAGTAATGGTATTTTACTCATTTGAGAATCAAATTAAAGAGGGACTTGTGGATTTCACAAGTCCCTCAATGGTATTAAATTTATTACTAAGTTTACACTACTCAGTAACTTTTTTTCTTGCACTATACAGTATGCGTAGTGCTGACACTTTCCTCATTTCTTGTTTAACGTCAGTAACAATACCCATTCTAGTGTCTTCGTCTACTTTTAGTGCGGTGGTAAATGCTGTTTTAGCATCGTCGCCCCCACTTATAGATTCACGTTCACTATCGAGGTAAGCCCCGACATCCTCCATCTTAGAAAATTGGTCGTTAAGTTGTATTCTAGGAGCCGTGCCATAAGCCTCTTTGTAAGAGTCTTTTGGCTGACCAATGTAGATATAACTTATCGGTGTAGTTTTCATCATTTTTGTGATTTCCGTTGCCTTAGGTGTTTCAATATCAACGTTTACGGTCACATCTCTCATGGACGTACTAACCATGAAAAAGAAAAGCAACATGAACACAATATCAGGAAGTGATGCTGTTGAAATGGCTGGCAATTCTTTGCTCCCATCTTTTTTAAATCTAGACATAATTTTTCCTTTTATTTGTTTGGTTCTGCTTCTGATATAGGAGCTTTGATATAATCCTTAATTGCTTTCTCTTGCTCATCGTCCAAGTCATCAAAATTTTTCCCAAATTCTTTCATGGACACTTCGTTTCTAACCTCATTAACGGCAGCAACCAGTTCATTTTGCACTTGGATGTATGCTTTATAATGAGTTCCTACGTCATTTTTAAGAGATATAATCCCTTGCGATACCTGCCGTACTCCCAAATTCTTGATATTCACATCCTTTTTCTCAGGTAGAGTTTCTGAGTTGTTAGGATTTAGAATGAATTCCTTGGTAGCTTCCTTCAGTCCGTCGATGCTCATATATTCATTTTCGACAAGCAACTGGTCGTCTTTACTTACCATAACAACAAAGAGATTTCGCTCTTTAACTTGTATGTCTTCTGACGATTCGTTAGGATCTACCCATTCTGGTAGTACTCTTAATATACCTTGATCAACGTCCATCGTGGTTGTAACCAAGAAAAATATTAGCAACATAAATGCAATGTCTGCTAATGATGCTGCAGGTACTTCTGGTGTTTTATTTGCCATAATATTTTAATTTACCACGATTAATAATTCTAGTTAATAGCATTGCGCACTCCTGCAAAAATCAATGAAACGACAGCTATAATAGACGCTGCAACAGCGACATAAACTATCGCTCCTGATGTCTTGATTATACTAGGAGTTAAACTTCCATTCTGAATCATTTCTTTTATACTAGGAGTCTCTGTTATTGATGTTCCTGCCAAAGAGTAGCAAATGAACACTACTACGGCAATGATTGCTAAGACAATAACTGCGCCTATAAGTTGCTTGGGATTGCTTACTAGCTGTATCAAGCCAGTAGCACATGCCGCCAATGCTCCTATAACGAGCAATACGACACTCCAAATCATCGCACTGTACACAACTCCCTGATGCTTTTCTACTTCTGCACTATTGGTTGATTCTAATCCTTCAATGTTTAAGAAAATCATAACCACAAACGCAACAGATATAACCATCAAGATTCCGAGTACAATATTATAAATTAATTGCTTGCTCATAATCTGATTATTAGTTGTTTTTATGTTTGATTAATATGTCAACGAAAGAAATAGATGCATCTTCCATGCTGTTTGTTATACTTTCAATTCTTGCAACACAGTAGTTGTAGAATACTTGTAGGATGATTGCAACGATAAGACCAGATACTGTTGTGATAAGTGCCACTTTGATACCACGAGCAACAAGCGTAGGGCTAATGTCTCCTGCTTGTTCGATAGAGTCGAAAGCGTCAATCATACCAATCACCGTTCCCATAAATCCAAGCATCGGTGCAAGTGCAATAAACAAAGCAATCCAGCTTAGGTTTCTTTCCAACTGCCCAACCATTACACCTCCGTAGGCAGTAACAGATTTTTCTACAACATCAAGACCTTCGTCTGCGCGGTCAAGACCTTGGTAGTAAATAGAAGCAACAGGACCTCTTGTATTTCTGCAAACTTCCTTAGCCTCTTCTATTCCACCTTTATCGAGTGCATCTTCAACTCCTTTTAGCAGTTTCTTGTTGTTAGACGTCGCAAACGCAAGATAGATAACTCTTTCAATTGCAAATGCAAGCCCTAAGACCAGAGCTAAAAGTACGAACGACATGAATACTGGACCTCCTTCAATGAATTTTATTACAATCGCATTGAGTAGTCCCTTCCCACTTTCTTGGGCTTGTGTTGGATCAAGATTTGTAGCATTGTCTTGAGCAAATGCTCCAATAGAAGCAAAAACAGAACTTGACGTAGATACAGTAAGTACTACGGCGAGCATTAATAGCATAAATAGCTTTTTCATTACAACATTTTTTTTAATTAATACTTATTCTTTTATCTATAATTCTTTATATTGAGTTTTCTTTCACGGCGTGAAAATAATTCTTTTTCTCCAAACTAAAGTACGAAACAGTAAATTATTTACAGAATTATTAATTAATCATTACCCCACAGGTCAAAACTAGGACAAAGTTATCACAATTGCAAATATTTCTCTCTAAAATCAATGTTAAAATTTTACGACATCGCTCTGCCTGGGCGCTCATCCTGCTATATATCAATTTATTATCGGCGCAATCCCGAGAGTCCTCTTCATGTGATATTTTTCTAATCTGAATTTCTGTTTTGCCATAAAAACTCTTTCTAAACTCAGGAAACATGTTATTGTTTTTTTAGTTGTAGCATCAATTCGTCAAGTTGCTCAGTGGCAATATCAGACGGCGAGTCTATCATCACATCTCGTCCTGCATTGTTTTTTGGGAAGGCTATCACATCGCGTATTGAGTCTAGCCCTGCAAATAAAGACACAAGCCTATCGAAACCGAAAGCTATACCTCCATGTGGAGGTGCTCCGTATTTAAATGCATTCATCAAAAAGCCAAATTGTTCTTGCGCATCTTCTTTAGAGAAGCCTAGAACTTTGAACATTCTAGCTTGGAGTTCGGAATCAAAAATTCTAATAGAGCCTCCGCCTATTTCTATGCCGTTGATAACTAGGTCGTAGGCATTGGCATTTACCTCTCCTGGATTTATGTCTAACAGGGAAATGTGTTCTTTCTTAGGCGAAGTGAATGGATGGTGCATGGCATAAAATCGCTGGCTATCCTCGTCCCATTCTAATAGAGGGAAGTCTATCACCCATAGTGGTCTGAAAGTTTTCTTGTCCATAATTCCCATTCGGCGTCCCATTTCTAGTCTCAATTCACTAAGAGCCTTGACACTTGGGCTCTTATCGCCTGAAATAATGAGAATTAGGTCTTTAGATTTTGCTCCACATTTATCAGCCCATTTCTTCAGGTCGTCCTGTGAATAGAATTTATCCACTGAGGATTTGAAGCTGCCGTCTTCATTGCATTTTACGTATACTAATCCTTTTGCTCCCACCTGAGGGCGTTTTACCCAGTCTGTTAGTCCATCAAGTTCTTTTCTAGTGTAATCGGCACAACCCTCTGCACATATTGCTCCTATGTGTTCGGCATCGTCGAATACTTTAAAGCCTTTGCCTTTAGTTATCTCGGTAAGATTGTTAAGGAGCATGTCAAAGCGAGTGTCGGGCTTATCATTACCATATTTTTCGAATGCTTCGGCATAAGTCATGCGAGGGAAGTCCGAAAGTTCGATATTCATAACTTTTTTGAATAAAAACTTTATCAATCCTTCGAAGGTGCTCAAAACATCCTCTTGATCAACAAAAGACATTTCGCAGTCTATTTGTGTAAATTCTGGCTGACGGTCGGCGCGCAAGTCTTCGTCCCTAAAGCATTTAACTATCTGGAAGTATCTGTCAAAGCCCGAAATCATCAGGAGCTGTTTGAATGTCTGTGGAGACTGGGGGAGGGCATAAAATTTCCCTTCGTTTACTCTTGATGGGACAACAAAGTCACGAGCTCCCTCGGGTGTAGATTTTATTAATACAGGCGTTTCTACTTCTATAAAATCAAGACCGTCCATATAGTTGCGTGTGGCGATTGCCAATTTAGAACGAAGCTCTAGATTTTTCCTAACAGGCGCTCTCCTTAGGTCTAAATACCTGTATTTCATTCTTATATCTTCGCCGCCATCGCTTTCATCTTCGATCGTGAAGGGCGGAGTATTGGAAGAGTTTAAGATATTTAGTTCTTTTACCTCAAGCTCTACGCTTCCTGTTGGGATTTTATCATTCTTACTACTACGCTCCCTTACTATTCCTGCGGCTTGTACGACAAATTCCCGACCTAGAGACTCTGCTATTTCTCGGACTTTGGCATTCGTGTTTTCTTCCACCACTAGCTGTGTTATGCCATATCTGTCTCGAAGGTCAATAAAACTCATCCCTCCCAACTTCCTTAGCTTTTGGACCCAGCCAGCAAGGGTTACATTTTTGCTGATACTTGTTTCACGTAGTTCTCCGCAATTATGTGTTCTGTACATGTCTATATATTTTATCCTACAAAAGTAGTTTATTGTTCCCTAATTCCACAAGTTTTTTTCGCTACATATTTATAAGTATTAAAAACAGATCCTGCCAATTGCTACAGGAGCCCAGTTTTTCATCCATTCAGGAATACGTAAAACCCAAGACAGGTGTGTATATTCTGGGTTAAAATATGAACGATAAGCAATAAGACGAGAGAAGAGTTGTTATCTTATTGCGTAAGATAGACACATGAAACCTTCATGCAGTAGGCTATAGGCTATAAGCCTAACTACACACAGGAGGATGATTAATAAACCAGCAAAAGCATAAAGCCTATGGCTTACAGCTTATTGCAGAATTATAAACATATGAAATTCTGGAGAAAAATAGATAAGAAGAAGCAAACAACCTTGATATTGCTACTTGCCATTCTGATATTGTCGGCAACGGGGTTTACAAACTACATTTTCGACACTTTGTTTTACTCAAATATTAAAGCGAACTGCGAGGAGTACCTTGCTCGTGCCAACGACGAATCGACAGATTTGTTCATGGGTCTCACTGCTGCAAAGGCCGTTGTTGGGGTGGTTGAAGGAAGCACTACTGGCGTGAATGCCGTCGTGCAGATGAACCTGCAAACAGGTGATGTTGTACAGCCAATTTACGACGGCGTGGACATCGCTTGGAAAGCATCGCTGATGAGTATCGTTTCGCTAAAAATACAACAGTTGTTTTTTGTGTTCTTCAAACTGGACCTCCTAAAATACTTGGTGATACTGGGCATAATACTATTCATCCCTGCACTGTTTTGGCGGAATTACTTGACGGCCGTCTTGCACAGAGCGTCTAAGTTCTTTGTCATGATGGCACTGATAATCTATGTTTTGTTTCCCGTAGGGATATGGGGGATATCAAAACTGGCGGACTACGTCAACGAAGAATATCGAAAGCCTGCTGCAACGGAGTTTAACCAAAGTGTGGCACGGTTCAAAACAGCAGTCAACGTCCTTTCTGACAAAAACAATCCTGATACTGATATCAATGGATGGGAATGGATCAACCCATCAGCGGTGTATTCCAAGATGGGAAAGAAATGGGAGAATATGAACGAAAAAATCAAACACCTCAGAACAGAGATTTCAGCATTAAGTGGCTCTATGGTAAATAATACTTCCACAATTGTCACCACATTCATCGTAGAGGTAATAGTCCTTCCCATTATATTCCTCATACTATTCTGGCAATTTGTGAGAATGGTGTTTAAAGATGAAACAGCAAGCCTTGTTCGAAAGTTTAGGAACGATTAGTTTGTTCTGGGGAATATATTCGTGGGGACAAATCGTATTGTTATTAACCCCGAATATACATTAGCTAACTCGCTACGGAGTTCTGATACATAATCTGGAATTAAGCAACATGAAGCTATGTGTTGCTGACGTCGTTCTATTTACCTGGGCATAACCCATCTTACAAGAGAGACAATTATGTATGCCATTACAATTATAGGAATGGCGTATAGTTTTATGGATATCAATAGCACTATACTGAATATGGCAAATACATATTTTAGCAGATTGTTGCTTACCCCGAAACCGTCGAACTTGAAAGAAAACATAGGAATGCTAGACACCATCATAATGCCAGCGAATAAGGAAAAAACAGCCAAGTACTGTGGTGTAAGAAGGGTATCTATGAGTATGTAATTGTCGGTATATTCGCGTATCAGCGCAAAAGATGCTAGAAATATAGCAGCCCCTGGAATGGGGAGACCCTTAAACTCCGTTGCTTGTTCCGCATCCACATTAAACCGAGCCAACCTGTATGCACCACAAACGACAACAACAAGGGGTGAGAGAATTAGCAATATGCTGTATACGTCTAGGGTCGTGTTGTATATGGGAGGTATGCCTACTAGTTCGGTCTTTATCATCTGATAGATAATGAGAGCTGGTGCTACACCAAAGGACACCATGTCTGCTAGCGAGTCTAGCTCAGCTCCGAGCTTCGACGAACTTCTGACTAATCGTGCTACAAAACCATCAAGAAAATCGCATACTGCTGATATGCCTATGCATATTGCCGCTGGTCCGATGTTGCCTTCCAATGCGAGTACTATAGATACTACACCGAATAGAATATTCAGCATGGTGATGGAGTTGGGGAGTATAGCTAAATTATTATTGCTTGTCATGCTGTTATATTTTGGCAATTTCGTCCTTATACCACCTTACCTTTTGCTCTTCTTTTACAAGTATTTCGCTACCTTCGGGAAGGAATAGGTCTACTCTAGAACCTAATTTTATAAAACCTAGCTCGTCGGTTCGTGTCACCTCGTCGCCAACTTCTGGATATGTTGATATGCGCCTTGCTGCTGCTCCGGCTATCTGGCGCACAAGTATTTCCTTGCCATCGGTGGTCCGGATTACCGTCGAAGCATTTTCATTCTCGTCGGCAGACTTTGGCTTGAAAGCTGCAATGAATTTCCCTTTGTTGTGCTTTTTGTAAATTACTTCGCCATCTATCGGTACCATATTCACATGCACATTATCCACATTCATGAATATAGCAAGGTATAGCATCTCTTTTTTGAAATACTCTTTCTCAAACTTCTTGCCAACAATCACCACCTTTCCGTCGCAGGGCGACAGTATAGTCTGTGGGGGTACAAGGGTAAATTCTCTTCTTGGCAACCTGAAAAACTGTAAAAAAAATACAGCTGGTATTAATGCCAAAAAAGCAAGCGTTGCAAACAATACGCAGGGAGACGATATATAGAATATTGCTAGGACTACGAATATCCCCCATGATATGAGTAGGGAATTTCTGCCTTCTTTGTGTAAAGTCATGATTTTTTATTTAAAATTTACTCCCGACAAAAATAATTATAATATTGCAGGTTTTGAAATGCAATGTGATATCTTTAGTTTTTTAATTCTATTTTTTGTGATAAAGTTTTCTTTGAAATAGCCTGCCTTATGACATAAGCACGTGAGGAAAGTGGATTTACTATTAAAATAATACGGTTAAAACTGTTTTGTAAACAAAAAATGTATTTCTTTGCAGAAAATGTTGCTCAGTGGTGGTGTTTACAAACTATTTAGTGTTCGTCTATAAAGCCCAACATCTGTGTTATACTCACTTTGCTTATTAGCTATTTACGTAAGTAAATTTTTAATGCACAAAGCCATGTATATCTTGATGTTAAATTTTATATGTCAGTCTCTCAGCATGATGGACGGACGGTATTATTGCTTATATTATATGGTATGAATCTGTACGCTTCCGCTGTTAATTAAAAAGTTTAATTTATTTATATTACTTATCATAATGAAGATTTACAGGGACTTAAGAGTTTGGGAGAAAGCCGTGCAGTTTGCATCGGATGTCGATATGGACATAAAGGCAATGAAGAACATGGGAATACTAGGCGAGGAGCTAGTTAGAAATGTACTTAATGTGCCGATGTCAATTGCAGAGGCATACAGCCGTAGAGCAGATAAAGAAATCATAGTATTCTTACAGGATGCTCAAGGCGCGCTTTTTAGATTTCAAACCTGCATGGACATATGCCTAAGACAAGGACTCGTCGTAGAGGAAATGCACAACTCTGTTTTGGAAGAATCGCAAGAAATAGAAAGAATGCTCTCTGCATTCATCCGCTCCATTAAGTGGAGACAAACGGGCAATCCTAATAGGAAGAACAATCGTGAAGAACGAAACGACAATTCGTATTACGTAGACCATGACAGCTCGGAGCACGAAGATGTAAACGCTGATGTGAATGACGACAGCTTCGATTCGTATAACTAACAGTGTGTTCTCTCGCGATAAAGTCAACATACTCTGGATTTAACGCACGGAGCGAGCGATGAGGTCAATTTGTACACTCAAGGATTAATTGTTGTCTGCCCATGCACTTGTCGTTTATCGTATTGATTCTGATTGTGCGTAATTTTTGTAAGCAAAAAGTTATGGAAAATAAAAAAAACTTACTTCTGATTATAGATGCCCAAAACGATTTCTGTTTGCCTGAAGGCTCTTTGTTTGTCGATGGAGCAGAGGAAGATATGCGCAATCTTGTTACTTTCATAAGCAGCAATGAAGATAACCTTGACGATATAGTTTTAACTCAAGACTTGCATCATATTCTTGATATTGCACACCCTGGTTTTTGGACTGACAGAAATGGGGAACCCATAGAAGTGTTTACACAAATAAGTGCTCAGCAAGTTACTGACGGCGAATATGTGCCAATAGAAAGAAAAGAACAAGTCGTGCAATATTTAAAAGACCTTGAACGCAATGGAGAGTTCGCCCATACGGTGTGGGCTGAACACTGTATCGTTGGCTCTGTTGGAGCAGCTATTTTTTCGCCGATACTACAAGCCGTTTCTACTTGGGAACGCAATCAGAGAAGACTATTTACATTGTGCCAAAAAGGACTAAATCCTTATACCGAGCATTTTGGAGCCTTGCGAGCCAACGTGGTGGACAAAAACGATAAGTCTACGTCTTTTAATGACGAGCTTGTTGCGCAACTGAAAGATGCAGGTCGAATTATCATTGCAGGCGAAGCCAAAAGCCATTGCGTGGCAAATACTATCAAGCAGATTTATGAACTTGACGAAGTAAATGCCGAAATAGTAATTCTTTCGGACTGCATGTCGCCAGTAAAAGGCTTTGAAACTATGGGCAAAGAAGTTCTTCAAATGGCAGAAGCCAAAGGGGCACATATTATTAGTTCCTCAGAGTTGAAACTATAGAGTAAGAATATCATGACAACGATAGACATAATAATAGGAGCGATAATCTGTATTGGGCTCATAATGGGCTTCCGTAAAGGACTTCTAATCTCTGTTGCTGGGCTCGTTGCTGTGTTTCTTGGCATTATCGGAGCAATAAGATTTTCGTTCTTTACAACGGGATTGATATTGAAGAACACCATAATTGCCCCTGAATATACCCCTCTTGTTTCGTTTGTTGTTACATTTGCAATTATTGCATTAATTATATTCTTGGTGTTTAAGATGCTTAGAAACGTGTTGCATGCTGCAAATATTGGATTTATAGATCGCATCGCAGGAGCTATTTTTAACGCTCTTAAATATGCCTTCCTGATTAGTTGTTTAATTTTTTTACTGGATAGTTATGTGCTAGAAAAAGCTACTAGCGATAGGTATGCATCAACAACACTCTTTTATACTCCTGTAAAGAAGATAGCACCTTTTACTATGCCTTTTGCTACAAGGTGGTACAATGAGTTTAAAGAGACTTTTCTTGACAAACAAAACAGTAGTACTACATGATCTGGGCTTAAGGCACGAAAAAATAGTCTATATATACTTATTTTACATAGCATGGGCATGTCGCTTATGCGCCCTGTACATCCACCCAATGGCACATAACAGAATAATGCCTGCCAATAGGAATACCGTCATGTAACCCATTCTGTGCAGTATTAATATTCCTATAAGAGGCGAGAACAGAGCTCTTATACCCACAAAGGTTAGATGTACGGATTGGTATTGTCCGGCTTCTTCGGGCTTGCAAAAATACGACGAGCCAATTCCCCAGATCATCGGCTGTGCAGACTGAAACAATCCGTAAAAAATTGCAGCCATAAATAAAAAAAAATACACCTTGTAACCTAAAAAGGTGGTATGCACTGGACAGTAATAGGTAATGGCTGTGAATACAATATATAGAAAGAAGAAAGAGAATGTCATGACAGCAAACTTGTGAGGTTTAAATTTTGGGAGCAAATCGCCAAAAAACGGGAGCATGAAAATGGGGACAATGTCAAAAATATTTTTATATAGAGCCACATCCGAGTATTTTAATCCTAACGCTCGCTCGTAAAAAATTGTAACCACGGCATGGGTGGACATCCACGCAAAACCATACAACATAAACCCAATTGTCATATCCCTAAAAGGGACATTGTTTTTCAGTATACTGCCAGTCTGCCTGATGGCACCTGAAACCATCGTAGCGAAGGATTTGGCTTTTGCCTCAACAACATCAGTAAAATCAATGGTGGAAATATTGAAAAAAGAAATTATGCTGAAAAAACCTAATGTTGGGTATATCCACAAGAATATATTGGGATGAGCATCAAGCATAAAACCAAACGAAAATGTGGCGACCAAGGTGAAAGCCTTTTGTACGGTCTGACCCAAGCCAAATAACTTACTAAAATTATGAGGTTCGTAGTTGGATTTCATCATTTGGTTTAGAATGGGAAGTATTATGGGGTTCGCACAATAATAAATTAAGAATACCGACAAAAACCAGTAGTGATGAAGTGATGTGTAATTGCCGTGTGCCGAGAAATGCATAGCTATCAAAGAAAACAAAGGGAGCCGACTTACTACAGCTGTTATGCGTATTAACTTTCTCTTGTTGCTCACGCTACGTTCAAACTGATTTATAATGAAAGCAAATACAAAAACTACCATGCTGAATTGGAAAAGGATACTTAATTGAAAATCAGTACCTTTCATTCCCTTTATAAAAACAAACTCGTTGAGCAATAAACAACCCTTGATGAGCCCTTCTGTGGTTGAGTATAACAATTGTTTGTTGAATATCGCCCGTTCGTGTAGGCTAATATTGCGGAGTGCTTTTATCATTTATGGTATTTTGCGAGTGCAAAGAAAGATAATTTAAGAAGAAGTGAAGAAAATTGTTTGTTACCATTTGCGAAAGTTTACTTCAGTCACAAAAGCCAACTAAACGTCTGTTTTGAAGAGATCGGAGCACGCAGTAGGTGAGCTAATGCATGTTTTGGGGTTAAAATATAAAAAAGGCAACCGATAAGATTCTACTCCCGATTGCCTTTGCTATTAATAATAAAAAGAGAGTGCGCTCTTAAGGGATGCTTATTGTCATCGTATCCATTCCAATACAATTTATACCAGTTCCTCCTGATTGCGCCGCTGCCAGCTTGTATGTGTAGAGAGTTAGCAAATAATCGCCACTCGGGATAAGGCCTCCTTCTTGTTTCCAAAAAGGGCTTTTTGTACTTATGTTACATTGCGTAGTTGTATCAGGAATTGCATATCCGTTGTCAAAATTAAAATACAAAGAGCTGTCTTTTTCCAATGAGATGTTGAAATAGTCTCTGTTGTTATTGGGGATAGTGTCCCATTCCACAAAAATAGTGTCCGAGCTGGTAGTCAAAGTGCTTCTGTTAATGATAGCTGGGTCTACCAAATTATCTGCAGACACAAGGTCATATTTCTGATATGTGTCGCCGTCTGACATACTTATATTAAAAGTGTATGTTTCGGAAACGGTTGGACGAATGGCCGATATTTCTTTTTTGTAGTAATTCTTAGCAGAGTTCTGTGCCTCAAGGTTTTCTTTTTGAAGCAAGCCCGTTCCACTAACACTCACCCCACTCATGGAACTTGTCGAACTAACTGCAAATGATTGATAATAATCTGCATAACCTACACCTTCCCCCACATTGCGCGTTGTGTAAAATGCATCATAATAAATGTAAGGATCACTCTCAGGGCTATTGCAACTTGCAAAAAGAATTGCAATAATCGCTACTGACGACATTACCGTAAATAATTTTTTCATATTAAATATTCTTGTTACTATTTTTATTCAATCTCTAGACGTAGATACACGAAGAAGGTTGCGTTGGAAAACAATAAAAAAGCACTATCATCCGAAAAGTTTTTTTGAAGATACATAAATACCTATTTTTGTTTTGACCAAGATTATCATTAAAGAGTTGTAATGAGTGTTCAAAGCCTGACAGAATAAGGCTTTTTGCGGTTGAGTATAGAGGCGCTATGCCTCAATTGCAAAAAACCAGCGGAGCGTTTGTTCGAAGAGATTGGAGCACGCAGCAGGAGAACACAATGCAGATACTTGACTTTATAGACAGACTCTACTTATCTTTGCAGAATAAAATAATTTTAGGCAGATGGTATGAAGAAACTCAGCAACGATGAACTCAACAGGCACAACATTGCCGATTACAAGAATATTGATAAGAAACCATTGGTAATAGTGCTCGACAATATAAGGAGCAGTCAGAACATAGGGTCGGTTTTTAGAACTTCGGACGCGTTCTTGATCGAGGAGGTTCTGCTTTGCGGAATATGCGCAACACCTCCTAGCAACGACATCCGTAAGTCGGCTTTGGGTGCCGAGAACAGCGTTGCCTGGCGCTACTTCAGCGAAACTAAGGATGCTGTAGAGGAGCTGAGAAGACGAGGATACAAAATCCTTGCAATAGAGCAGGTTGAAGGAAGTGTTGCTCTGGACAAGCTGGAGATTAACCGTGGAGAGAAGTTTGCTATCATCCTCGGACACGAGGTGAAGGGAGTTAGCCAACAGGTTGTGAATCTTTGCGACCTTGCCGTCGAGGTGCCGCAGTTCGGCACAAAGCACTCGCTGAATGTCTCTATTTGTGCGGGCATTGTAATATGGGAGCTTTTTAAGAAACTATAAAACAGTAAATTATGACATCATCTTCTGAATGCGATGACAAACCAATAAATCCTCAGATGACAGAGGGCGTAGACTACTACATGGAAAAAGGATATAGGGTGCTGATGGATACGTATCTTGTCGCAAGAGGCTACTGCTGTGGCAATGCCTGTAGGCACTGTCCTTACTTCCCTGAAAACACTAAGGGCTCGACAGAGCTGAGGGAGTAGCCCTCCACCTAGTCTACATTCTTAAACTTCAGCACCTCCCTATCGCCATCTTTAAATATGAGTTTGTTGCGTCCAAACTCGTAGGTATATTTTCGTCTGCTTATCAGCTGTACGAAGGCATTGCTATTCTCATTATCCTCACAATTGCCTTTGCTACAAGTTACTTTGCCAAAACTGATAACCTGCTGATTTTTTTTTGTCTTAAAATTACCCACAAGCTCCTTGCATCCGTTGTTGCCCATGAAGCGTTTTTCGCGCAGGTTGAATTCGAGGTAGGGAATGGCACGAGGGAAATCATTGCGAGACATCTCCTTGTCGTTCATATACGTCAACGCCCAAATGTTGTGTAGCCTGTAATCTGCGTCGAGAGGCTTGTTAGCACGACCTTGCTCTGCATTGGTGCGACACGAGAAGAGGCTCGTTGTACTCAATGCAATAATCAATAATATGTATTTACTCATATCCTGGTTAAGATTAAATCTTATTTTCCATCATACTATTAATATACGGATAGCGTATATTCTGGATTAATATTATTTCCTTGTCGCCCCAAAAATAATAAAATAATTACACTTTTGTACACATGATGTTTAAGAAAAAGATTTAAATACACTACTGTCCGGTTAAAAATTACTGAGCCAGATTTTTCAATCTGACTCAGCATGCCTACTTTTGAGCTACTATACTTAAAAGTTAAGACATGGGTAAAAGTAATAATTTTATCGGACAGCCGATATTAATCAATTGTTAAAGTTTATAGATAAAGGCGAAGTACGTCGTATTGCAAAGGCTCACAAAGCGGAACATTACGTCAAAAAGTTTAATACCTACCATCATTTAGTAGTGATGCTATTTGTTTG
>JBKECH010000089.1:0-17814 GCA_047974415.1 Bacteroidales bacterium
ACCTTCGCTCGCACATCGCTGTTAATAATGCCCGTGATTCTGGCAGCATAGGGTGTGTTGGTACTGAGGTCCATGGGGTTGATTTCCACTACGCTCACCTCCGTGGCATTAACTGGAAGTTTGGCTTTTCGCTTCTTTTCGCCACAAGAAAGGAGCGAAATGGCAAGGCAAAATGAAAGCACTACGGCTTGCATTCTGCCTGTTCTATGTGTTGTTGTTTTCATCTGTTTAAAATTCTGCAATAAGCTATAGGTTTTATGCTTTTGCTGGTTTGTTAATCATCCTCCTGTGTGAGAGCCCAATTCTCATGGCTTGTTTCATATGTTTATTGTATAACGTTATAACGTTGTTGATGTGAGTTTGTTTTATTTTGGTTCAAATTTAGTGTTTTATTTTTGAATTGTTTTAAATTCGCTCTTCACCAAAATCCGCAAGCCCTATTTTACGAACTGAAAATTGGATCGGCATTAACATTTTGCGGAAAAATTGTTGATAAAGTAGCAAAATCCTTATTTTTGAGCAGACCTTCCTTTACCCACTTTATCAAGGCTGTTGTGAGGAAGCCAAACAATCAAGAAACCCAATTGGCTAAGATGAATTTGCAAATTCTACCAGTCTATAACTCGCAGAGGCAGGACTATCTGTCCTCGTCCGCTGTGAGTGATTCTTTGGCTCTATGTCGAATGTAGAGGGTGGGCTTTGGAAATGTATTATTATGTTGAAGGTAGTGCAGCGCATTTTCTCTAAGCCCCGAGAGTGGCGAAACTACTGTAAGCCTCGAGGTGCATGCCTTGAGGGATAAGTAAAGTGCATTCTAGCCCTGAATGGACGACGTTATTATCTCCCGAACTGTTATACAAATCTTGAGCGAATGCTTTTTTCTCATTTCCGACAAACTACCAGTAGGAAGTGCTCTTTACCCACTACAACCAACATAGACCTCTCACATTGATGTATGTACAAAAAATCAATCAGCCACACTTAGAATGTCCGCAGCTTTTGCAAGTGATGCATCCTTCTTGGAAATGAAGGTCGCTGGAGTTGCATTCTTCGCACACGCCTTCGGCCTTGGTACCGTCTTTGATGTAAGTTTTCAGTGCCCTTGCCACCCCGTTCTTCCACGAGTTTATGTTTTCGTCGTTGAAATGCATCCCCGATATGAGTTTGATTGTGTCCTCCACTGGCATTCCGTAGCGCAACATGCCCGAGATGAGCTTGGCGTAGTTCCAGAACTCCTTGTCGAACTTGTATGACAGCCCCGTTATCGAGCCAGCCAAACCGCGGCAGTTTACGAACTTGAAGTCGTAAATCTTCTGTCCGTCCTTTGTATGTCTTTTTGTGATGAGTCCTTTTGTGATAGTTCTTGGCACGTACAGCCCCTCGTCTTCGTCGTATAGGCCTGTGAATATTTCGTATGGCCTTCCGTTCAGCACTCCGATAAAAGCGATCCATTTCTCCTTGTTGTTTTGGAACCTGACCACGTCGGCGTCCAATGATTCTGGGCGTGTCAGCGAGTGTTGTTTTTCCTCTTTCTCTTCTTGTTTGGACACCAGGACTCCCGTTCTGGAGCCGTCTCTGTATACCGTAACGCCCTTGCATCCCGATTTCCATGCTTCGAAGTAAAGTTTGCCGACAAGCTCCTCGGAGGCGTCGGACGGCAGGTTGATTGTAACGCTGATTGAGTGGTCTACCCATTTTTGTATTCTGCCTTGCATGTGCACCTTGCTCATCCAGTCTACATCTTTTGATGTGGCGTTCAGGTACGGCGATTTCTCGATTAGAGCTTTTACCTCATCGATGGAATATTGCTTGCTGATGTCGTAACCACTTGTTTGCATCCATGTTTTGAAGTGGTGGTGGAAAACATCAAATTCCTCCCAGCTGTCGCCCACCTCGTCGGTGAATGATATGTTTACATCCTTGTCGTTGGGGTTCACTTTTCGTCGGCGAGTATACCACAGCTCGAACGCCGGTTCGATGCCCGATGTTGTTTGCGACATCAGGCTTGTTGTTCCTGTTGGGGCAACGGTAAGTAGGGCGATGTTTCGACGTCCGTACTTCTCTAGGTCGTCTTTCAGTTGTGGGTCGGCGTCTTTCAGTCTATTGAGGAAGGGGTTGTTCTTCTCTCTTTCGTTGTCGTGTATCATGAATGCGCCCCTTTCTTTGGCCAAGTTTGCTGATGCTCTGTATGCTTCTATTGCTAATGTTTTATGTACTTGTTCTACAAAGTTGTTGGCCTCTTCCGATCCGTATCTTAGTCCGAGAGCCGCAAGCATGTCGCCCTCTGCGGTGATACCGATGCCGGTGCGTCTGCCTTCTTTTGCTTTTCTTTGGATGTTGATCCATAGTAGTCGCTCGGTGTTTTTCACCTCTTCGGTTTCGGGGTCGGCGTCGATTTTTTGGATTATCGCGTCGATTTTTTCTAGCTCAAGGTCGATGATGTCGTCCATTATTCGTTGTGCGTATGGCACGTGTTCTTTAAACAGGTCGAAGTCGAACTTGGCGTTTTTGGTAAAAGGGTTCTTGACGTAAGAATATAGGTTCAGAGCAAGCAGTCGGCAGCTGTCGTATGGGCAGAGGGGTATTTCGCCGCATGGGTTTGTGGAGACGGTTTCGTAGCCAAGGTCTGCATAGCAGTCGGGCACCGATTCGTTGATTATTGTGTCCCAAAATAGTATTCCTGGTTCTGCCGATTGCCATGCGTTGTGTACTATTTTGTCCCAGAGTTCCTTTGCGTTGATTTCCTTTACTGTCGTAGGCTTGTCGGATTTTGTTGGGTATTGCTGTTGGTATTTTTGTCCGCTTGCCACGGCGTTCATGAAGTCGTTGTCGATTTTTACAGACACGTTTGCGCCAGTAACCTTGTTGGTGTCGGTTTTTGCATCGATGAAGAGCTCGGAGTCTGGGTGTTTTATTGATACCGACAGCATGAGGGCGCCTCTTCGTCCGTCTTGAGCAACCTCGCGAGTGGAGTTGGAGAATCTTTCCATGAATGGTACTATCCCTGTTGAGGTGAGTGCCGAGTTTTTTACTGGCGATCCCTTTGGTCTGATGTGCGAAAGGTCGTGTCCAACGCCTCCTCGTCTTTTCATTAGTTGTACTTGTTCTTGGTCGGTTTTTAGGATGCCGCCGTAGGAGTCCGATTGTCCGTTGTTGCCAATGACGAAGCAGTTGGATAGAGATGCAATCTGGTAGTTGTTGCCAATTCCAGTCATCGGTCCGCCTTGAGGGATTATGTATTTGAAGTTTTTGAGGAGTTCGTATATGCGTTTTTCTTCTACGGGCTTGTTGTATCGGCTTTCTATGCGGGCTATTTCTTTTGATAGGCGACGGTGCATGTCGTCGGGTGTTTTTTCGAAAAGGTTGCCGTCCGAGTCTTTGAGTGCGTATTTAGATACCCATACTTTGGCGGCCATCTCGTCGCCATCGAAATATTCTGTGGCTGCGCTTACGGCTTCGTTGATGGTGTAGCTTGTTTCTAGCTTTTTCTCTTTGTTTTTGTTTTGTACTTCTTTAATCATTTTTGTAAAATTAGGGTTTGAAATAAGATGCGAATTTATCAAAAAATGTAACTCGGTGTAATTGTTTTTGATAAAAGTTTTCAACTTGAAAATGTAGTATCCTGTTTATTAAGGATGTGCGTGTTAGGAAATGTTCAAAAGTTTACAGAAAGTGTATTTTGTGTCTTTTTGGTGATGTTCTTTGTTGCCGGAATGCGTTGTTGCTTGTTTTGCTGGGCAAGGGTTTGTGTGTCAGTGGCAACATATTATTATCTTTGCAGGTATATAATATGTGAGAATTATGAGAAAAACACTGTTGTCTATAATTTTTGGATGTCTGTTTGCCTCGATTTATGGTCAGGTGGGCAAAAAATATGTGATGGAAACGAGCCTTGGCAATATAAAGTTTGTGATATTTGACAAAACGCCCAAGCATCAGGCTAATTTTGACAAGCTTGTAAAGGATGGGAAGTACGATGGAGTGATTTTTCATCGGGTGATTAAGGATTTTATGGTTCAGGCAGGCGACCCGAACTCCAAGAATCCAAGAGCAGGCGTAGTTTATGGTGGCGGAGGTCCGGCTTATACTATTCCTGCCGAAATATTTCCGGATCTGATAAACGAATATGGAGCTATTGCTGCTGCCAGAAACAACGACGATATAAACCCACAGAGGAAGTCCAATGCGACGCAGTTTTATATAGTTACAGGGAAGATTTTTAGAGAATCGCAGTTGGATACAATGGCGAGGGCTGAAACTATCAAACTTCGAAAGAAAAGATATAAGAAGATTTTTGCTGAAGCTAAGCCCCAGTTGCTGCGCTATCAGGAACTGAAAGACCACGACAACATGAACGCTTTGGCAGAAGCAACAAAGGTGCGGGCGAAGGAGGAGGCAATGAAAGAAGTGTTTGAATATACGGAGCAACAGCGCCATGCTTACACAACGGTAGGAGGGGCGCCGCATCTGGACGGTAAGTACACTGTGTTTGGGTTTGTAACTGAGGGGATGGACGTCGTCAATAAAATTCAGTGCGAGGCAAGAGATAAGAATGATAGGCCACTTCGAGATGTAATTATAAAACGAGTGTATGCTCAGTAAGGGGAATGTTATTTTTTTTTTTAGTACCTTTGTTGTCCATACAAAAAAAGCTTAGTAATTAGATGACTAATAAAAGAATCTTATATATCTCGCAGGAGATATATCCCTACACAGAAGAGAACGAGATTTCTAAGATTTCTCGGAATTTGCCCCAACAGATACAAGAATCTGGTAAAGAAATAAGAGCGTTCATGCCAAGGTATGGCGTTGTAAATGAACGCCGATATCAGTTGCATGAAGTAATACGCCTGTCGGGTATGAACCTTGTAATCGATGATGCCGATAGACAACTTATCATAAAAGTAGCTTCTATTCAGCCGGCAAGAATGCAGGTTTATTTTATCGACGGCGAAGATTATTTTCATAGGAAAGCAGTTTTTACTGACGAAAACGGCAGTTATTTCCCAGATAATGATGAGCGTTCGGTGTTTTTTAGTCGCGGAGTGCTAGAGACGGTTGTCAAACTTCGTTGGGCACCTGATGTTATACATTGTCATGGTTGGTTTTCAGCATTGATACCGTTTTATTTAAAGAAACTGTATCACGACAATGCCCTTCTCAACGAGGCGAAAATAGTTTACTCCGCCTACGACAACGATTTCGATGGGACATACTCAGAAAGCCTGCCCGAACGAATGCTTATAGATGGCTTGAGCAAGGATGATTTGAAACCCTTGGCATCAATGTCTTGTTTAGAGCTTAATAAACTGGCCGTGAATCACTCCGATGCTGTTATTCATGGTAGTAAGCAAATAAATCCAGATCTTGCGAAATATATAAAAGACTCCGACGTTATTAGCTTGGAATATCAAGGAGATGATTATGTATCAGCATACAATGATCTTTACGATAAGTTATTAGAGTAGAACAAATATATTTCATTATATAATGCGTAATAATGTAACACTAATCATCTCGATGTTGATGATTTTAGCTTCGTGTAATAACGAGGTTGAGAATTTTGGAGTAGGAATATTGACAGATTCAGATTTGCTAGATGCGAAGGTTTATGTAGACTCCGTGAGTACAATAGGGTATACGGTGAAAGACGATGCATATAGGACTGATGGTGTTCTTACAGCTTTGCTCGGCGAGCTGAACGACCCAATATTTGGGAAGCAGAAAGCAGTAAGTCTTTTTCAGGTTAGGCTAGCAGTGCATTACGATTTTCCAGAGCGAACTAATGTTGATTCGAGCTTTCTATGCTTTAAATATAATCGTATCTACGGAGATACCTTGTCGGTTCATAGGATGGCAATCTATGAACTGAACGAAGAGTTAGATGCTTATGCTAATTATCTTAGCGATAAAGATTACTCTTCGATGAAGGGTCGGAAGATTGGAGAAATTAATTTCGATACAAAATATAATAAGGATACTTTGGGTAATGTAATAGACTCTGTGCTACGTATTCCAATAGACACAGATTTTAGTCAGCAGTATTTCGATTTAGATAGTGTAGATTATGCCGACAATGATTTGTTTCTTAAAAAGATGAAAGGCTTTTATGTTGAGTCGGAGCTTGTTGGAGGTAGCGATTATGGGAGCTTTGTGAAGCTGGATTTGTCCAATAGAGGAAGTAGCGCTTATATAGATTTACACTTTAATGCCACCGAATATATCGATTCTTTGGGTATCGATTCTACGGTTGTCGATAGTATACAGTTGTATGCAAATACACTTACGTCGCGCATCACAAATGTTTCTCGGGAGGGTGCTGATTTTACCGCTTCGGAAGTGTTGGAGAATGTTAGCTCGGAATCAAATTTATACATAAGTCCCTTTGGAGGCTCCAAAGCTAGAGTGCAAATACCACCTTTGGAAGATATTATTGAAGGTTACGACTCCCTGAATCCCAATCAGGGTATATATCTTATGACAGCACAATTATTGTTTACCATCGACTCGACCCGTTCTAGCCTGGATACTGTAAGTCGGCAGGCCCCATCGTTACTGATGCTTGAGAAGGTCGATACGGTAGGGAAGACATATCCTATATTGGACTTCTATTACCCCAACGGTTATTATGTTCAGGGGGTGAAGTACGGAGCGAACTATGTTTTTAATATTTCGAGATACCTGCAAAGGTTGATTGATGGAGAGGAGACATCGCGCGAGTTTGAAATACATCTGCCAGACTATTATCGAGATGGTAGCTACATCAATTCGCAATATGCTCTATTCTCAGAGACCACACCTGGGTTTATAGCGACGACATTCTCGTTTTCGGATGCCTATGGAGCAAATGTGGTCGATTATACAAATATGTCGCCAGAAGGTGTTTCTCTTTGTGGAGCAGGCAATGGTCCAGGTATACGCCTGAGCGTTCAGTATGCAGTTAGAACTAATATGAATAAGTAAAGTAAAGGAGCTTCTTAGAAAGCCGTTGCAGATTGCATATATCTTTCTTAGATAGTTTAAAAAGATGTTGCAGGGATAAAAGAAATAGGTATGCCATTAAAAGGAGAAGTAATACAGATAGTTGGACCTGTTGTGGATATTGAGTTTGTCAATGAGCAGGGAGCTTTACCAAATATCTACGACGCCGTTGAAATTGATTTGAATGGGACGAAAATCATTGCCGAGTGCCAGCAGCACCTTGGCGACAGCGTAGTTCGTACTATTTCAATGGAAACCACCGATGGCTTGTCGCGCGGAGCAGAGGCTGTGGCACTAGGTCGTCCGATAACCATGCCAAAAGGGGAAGCTGTTTTAGGTCGCCTTCTTAGTGTTACAGGAGCTTCTATTGATGGGCTGGAAGAGCCTCTCAAGGATGGCTATGGTATACATCATAAGGCTCCAGATTTTGTTGATTTGGCAACAAGCACCGAGGTTTTATATACAGGAATAAAAGTAATCGACCTTATAGAACCGTACTCTAAAGGAGGTAAAATAGGTCTCTTTGGTGGTGCGGGGGTAGGAAAGACTGTTATTATTCAGGAGCTTATCAATAATATTGCCGTAGCTCATAGTGGTTTGTCAGTTTTTGCAGGAGTAGGAGAACGAAGCCGAGAGGGCAACGACTTGCTCCGCGAGATGATAGAGGCAGGTATAGTCGATTATGGCGAGGAGTTTAAGCACGCCTTGGAAAAGGGGGCGTGGGATTTGTCGAAGGTTGATAAGTCTAAGCTAAAGGATTCTAAGCTGGCAATGGTTTTTGGCCAGATGAATGAACCTCCTGGAGCGCGAGCACGAGTGGCCTTGTCGGGCTTGTCATTGGCAGAGAGCCTGCGCGATGGCGATGGGAAGACGTCTGAGGGACGCGATATCCTTCTTTTTATAGACAATATTTTTAGATTTCTGCAAGCCGGTTCTGAGGTGTCTGCGCTTTTGGGAAGGATGCCATCGGCAGTTGGCTATCAGCCTACGTTAGCTAGTGAAATGGGAGAGCTACAAGAGCGTATTGTGTCGACGAAGCACGGTTCAATAACATCAATACAGGCAGTTTATGTGCCAGCAGACGATTTGACCGACCCTGCGCCAGCAACAACATTTGCACACCTTGACGCCAATACTGTACTGAGTCGTAAAATTTCAGAGTTGGGTATATATCCTGCTGTAGATCCATTGGAATCTACATCTAGAATCTTGGCGCCAGAAATAGTGGGCGAGGAGCACTATCGTTGTGCCCAAAGAGTAAAGGAGATACTACAACGTTACAAAGAACTTCAAGATATAATAGCAATATTGGGTATGGAGGAGTTGAGCGATGACGATCGGACTACGGTTCATCGAGCAAGAAGAGTGCAACGTTTCTTGTCGCAGCCGTTTTTTGTTGGGGAGCAGTTCACTGGTATCCCTGGCGAGTTAGTGTCTATTGAGAAGACTATAGAGGGTTTCACTAAGATAATGGACGGCGAGTTGGATAAGTATCCCGAAGCGGCATTCCATATGGTGGGAGATATAAACCAAGCAATAGCTAAGGGTGAGAAATTATTGAAAGAGGCTAATATGTATCAGGATGCTCAAGGTTAAGATACTATCGCCAGAGAAGCTGTTTTTTGAAGGTCGGGCTAAGTCTGTTAGTCTTCCAAGTGTGAATGGTGGTTCTTTTGCAATATTCCCTAAACATGCTCCAATAATATCAGTATTAGGGGCAGGGCGACTCGTATTGCTGGATGCTGAAAACACAGAAAGAGTGTTTAATATTGACGGAGGCTTTATTGATGTTAGTGATGACCAAATGGTTATACTTATTAATTAGATTTCGTCTATAAAGTCCAATATGTGCGTTACGCTTAGTTATTTACACAAGTAAAGACGCCCAATTCACAAACTCCCAACATACAGAGCGGCAAGCCTTGATATTTAACTTTCTAGTTCAAACTTCCGATGGAATCCAATATCTGACTGAAGGTGAAAACTAAATGCTAATTGTCTACAAGGCTTATCGGCTCGGGACTACAATAAGTTTCGCTACTTTTGGGGCGTAAAGGCATTGGTATGAATGATGAAGTGTAGAGACTCCTCCCTGCATGTGTTTAAAACGGATTATGCCAAACGATGGATATAAAAAGTAGTTCCCCAAAATTTTCATTCGTCCACTACAAACGACATAGAACCTCTTTTTTAGAGTCTGTCTGTAGCAATGCCTCCTTGGACCTAGTTTCTCTAGCTCAGACTCCAGATATTATGGAGACCGAATCAATAATATGAGGACAAACGAGTAGGCAATATAAACGCTTACACGTTGTTAAGCATTTCATTAAAATAACAGCTCCATATCAGACACTATAGGTCTTATCGGCAAGCCATCCTCCCTACTATGCATCCCCATATCCAGAGGGGTGGGCTTCATAAACTCCGACCTAGTACCTATCAGTTTTATCTTGTCTTCAAATATTTCGACTATTGCATATAGCGGGAATACGTACGGCATAGTATATTTTAGGGGAGGATAATTTTTATTGTCCAATTGGGAAAAGCGCTTACGGCTGCTATATCTTGCTCCAGCCCAGATGTGAGACATGCTGTTTATGCTTACGTATGCGATGTCATTGACAATTTTCGTATAGTCAGCATGATTGTAACCATTGAATGATGCTACAACTTTTTTATACCCCACCCTTTTATTCTCAAACTCAATAATCCTTCTTACACTTGCATTTACATCATGGTCAGTTATATTAAATAGTGGATAATGAGAGAACACAATGCACCTATTGCTTGTTCCTGTCAGTTGGGCTTTCAGCCACTCCGCCTGAATATCGGGAATGCGGTTTAAATTGCTCTGTCCCATAAAGTTTCTAACAGAATAATCGTGCGATACACCATTTGCATCCTCATAAAAATTGGAATCTAGAACTATAAACGTAAACCCAAGCCAGTCAAAAGAGTATCTAGTATCTGGTATGCCTAAATAGTCTACAACTTCCTCTTTTGAATGTTTATCCATATCATGCATGCCTAGAGCCGAATATTTTGTTTTTGCAAAACTATTCCAAATATTTAGGAATGATTTATTCTTCTCTTCAGGATAACAAAAATCTCCTAGCTGAACCACAAAATCTACATTGTAAGAGTTTGCCACGTTAACAAAAGTAGAGAGCCTTTTATCTGCATCAGGCATAATATCTTTATGAATATCTGCACATACTGCAAATCTGAATAACGGGTCAGGCTGGCACGACATCAATGAAGGTAATAGACCTATGCCAATACCTGCCCCGACACTATTTTTTATGAAGTTCCTTCTGCTTATCATGTTCGTTTTTCTAAAAAAATTACGACATAAAGATAATTATACAATTATTAAATTACAATTCTGCGTATAAAAAATTAATTTTGTAGCATGATAGACGCAATGATTATAGAGCAGGTAAAAGATTCTGCAAACATAGAGGATATAGTTGGCGAATATGTAAATCTTAAACGTCGAGGAGTTAATTATATTGGGTTGTGCCCATTTCATAATGAGAAAACCCCTTCGTTCACAGTATCGCCTAGCAAAGGAATCTGCAAATGTTTTGGTTGTGGTGGCGGAGGGAATGTGTTTAATTTCATCATGCAAATCGAGAGTCTTAGTTTTGTTGAATCGGTGAGATTTCTCGCAAAGAAATATGGTATAGAGATAGAAGAAAAAGAGGAAACCCCCGAAGAAAAGGAAGCAAAGAATCTGAGGGAGAGTATGATGGTGGCAACGGACTTTGCTGACAAGCACTTTCAAAAAAACCTTTGGGAAACCAAAGAGGGCAAGGCTATTGGATTAGAGTATTTTAGACATAGGGAACTTAGAGACGATATCGTTAAGAAATTTAATCTTGGCTATGCTTTAGAAGAAAAAACAGCATTTACAAAATTTGCCCAAAAAAAAGGATATAAACTTTCTATTCTAACAGCCTGTGGGCTGACTATACAACGTGAGAACTGGAAAATAGATCGTTTTGCGGGGCGAGTAATTTTTCCAATACACAGTGTTTCAGGAAGGACCATCGGCTTTGGTGGGCGAATAATGAAGACATCCGACAAAACAGCAAAGTATCTAAACTCTCCCGAATCGGATATCTACCATAAAAGCCGAGTTCTCTATGGAATATTTCAAGCAAAAAAAGCAATCACTCAGAATGACAAGTGCTTTTTGGTGGAAGGTTACACTGATGTGATATCGATGCATCAGTCAGGTATCGATAATGTTGTAGCCTCGTCGGGAACGGCCCTCACCGAGGACCAAATAAGACTGATAAAAAGATTTACCAACAATGTAACGGTCATATACGACGGTGATGCTGCGGGCATAAAGGCCTCTATGCGAGGAATAGACATGCTCCTTCAACAAGGAATGCATGTTAAAATAATTGCCTTACCTGAAGGAGATGACCCAGACTCTTTTGCTAAGAGTAGGAGTGCAAGTGACTTGGCAGAATTTATAAGAGAAAATGAGCTGGACTTTATAAAGTTCAAAACAAAACTACTTCTAGGCAACACCGAAAATGACCCTTATACAAAAACACAGGCCATAAAAAGTATTATCGAGAGTATAGCCCAAATAAGCGACCCATTAGCGAGATCTGAATACATTAGTACTTGTAGCGTCATGCTTGACAGAGATGAAAAACTTCTTTATGATGAGGTTGTCAAGATAATTCACAAAAAAACGGACGATTTTCAAAAAAGAAAATATATTGATAGTAAACGACAGACTTTTATTCAAAATAAGCCTACTCAACCATACAACAAAGAAACCCTCATTTCGTCGAGCGAGGAGCCTGAAATTAAGGCCATTTTACGTGTTGCAATAAAATTTTTTTTTGAATATATAGCAGAAGATGAAAACGGCAAGCCTATCAACGTTGCCACATTTATCTTAAACGAATTGATTGAAGATGAGTTAATCCCTCAAGAAGAACCCTTCGCTTCATGCTTTAGGTTGTTGACGGATATTCTTAATGAAGATATTTTAGTAGGCACTAGCGCCGAGGACTTCATGACTCACAATGTAAACAACGGAGTAGCGACCTTATGTATAGAGATATTATCAGAGAAGTATACAGAAAGCAAAAGATGGAGCGACAAGAAGCACTTCCACGAGGACGAGAAAGACATTTTGCATTCTCTTGTGCCACGTCTTATAAACGAATATAAGCTTAAATGCGTAAAAGGATATATGACTAAACTAGAAGGAGAGATTAGTAAACTCAATAATGAATGCTTCGACAAAGCTGTAGAATTACAAAAAGAATATCAAAAATTAAGGTCTATAGCATCGGAAATAAGTAAACGACTAGACAGGCCGTCTATTTCTTAATGTCCAAAATACTTATTAAATAGAATATTTATAAATCCTGAATAGGAGTGTTTTTTATTAAGCGTAGCTTTTCTCGCATCTCCAAGAACATAAATACTATATATATGACTACAATATGAAGACCATAAATCCACATGGGTGCAATTTTAAAATAATTGCAATACACAGCAAAACACGCATACACAGTAATTTTTATGCTAAAACTTATTGAAATAGAACTAAATAGTTTCTTCTTTCTGTCAATAAGCAAACAAAGCCAGGAAGCAAAAGCTGCTATCACGGCAGATATCGGATAAAACCAAGAAAATCTTATGGCATCGCTAAGCATTGTAACAATGGCACCAATTATAGACAAAACCACGGACACCAACACAAAAAACAACAAAAGTCGAATGTTACCTACACTCATAAGCCTATATATGTGAGTGGACAAGATTATAAGATATTTCCATAAGCTTGGAATTTACAACACACCTACTTTTCAGTATTAACACTGTTTCTATTTCCTCTCATGGAACATTTACCATCTAATATAGCTCCTTGTTCGATGGATATTTTAGAGGTTGTAATTTCTCCTATTATCTTGCCTGATGCCCTAATACAGAGCAAATCGGCAACTAGAAGTTGCCCCTCCAACTGTCCATAAGTCTCTAGATTTTTGCATTTTACCTGCCCTCTAACAACACCGTCTTGTCCAATGACTAAGCGCCCCTCAATTACAATGTTTCCTTCTACTTCACCATCTATTCTAAAATCACCTGTAGAAGTGATGTCTCCAACGATCTTTGTACCTTTCTTTAGATCATTAACTTGTTGGGAACCACCAACTTGCCCTTTAATTTCTTTTCCTTTCATAATGCAATTTTTATAAATAATTCCTATTTGCTTTTGCCAAGATAGCTGACTATGACACTCACCTACAAACAATCTAGACGTTCACAAAACAGCTATTACTCAGTAAATTATGATTAACAATCAGCTTATTCTCATTTTCTCTTCTTCTATAGCGATATCTTGATATTTCAGACTCGCCCCATCTTTCTGATTAACAAGACGAGTGTAAGTCATAAGGCTGAGTAAGTCGATAAAACATATGCCTTACTATTCAATACATGTACAGTAAGGCTCTTTTTTGACTTCTGCCAATTCCACGAGGAGGCAACATTTTCCACCCTCACTGCAAAACTTATGGAAACTAAAGTGTAGCCACCTCTTTCTCAATTGCAAGCTTACCTCTGTAATGCCCACATTCTCCACAAACAGTGTGATACTTTATTGCTGAACCACAGTTAGAACAGCTAACAACAGTAGGAGCTGTAGCCTTGTAGTGTGTTCTGCGCTTGTCTCTTCTGGTTTTTGAAACCTTTCTCTTTGGATGTGCCATTTTCTATTTTTTTATTATTATTTTATCAATTAGTTATCTTCTCTATTTTTTAGTGTCTTTAAAGCATCCCAACGACTATCCGCCATATGCTGTTCGTCCTCGTCGTCTTCATCTCCATGACACCCAAGATATGCTAACATTTGCTGATTGCAAAGACTATTGCCATCTTTATCCTCAGGATGAACCTTGCGGATTGGCAAGCTCAGCACTATGAACTCATTTAACCATTTGGCTAAACGAAGTATGCCTTCGCTCTTATCAATCCATATAATGTCGTCTCCATCATCAATATTACTATCTCCAAACTTCACAATCAACTTACCATTGAATTCGATAGTTTGATTATACATATCTAGACATCTGTCACAATCTACACTGACCATGCCGTCAATAGCAAAGGCTAACTCCATAAATGAAGTATGTTTATCAAGCTTTACAATAGCATTCAGCCGACCCGACTTGATTACCTCAGTGCCATACTGCTGGAAGAAGTCATCGTTAATAACATATTCATATGTATGAGCACCTAAGCTCAAACTTTCATAGGCTATGTTGTATGTATTTACGCACTTCATCCTACTTATTTTATACAAAAAAGCTCTGCAAAATTACACATTTTTATTTCTATTGCAAAACCAATCTGTGAATTAGGCTTACCCTACTTCCGCAAGCTTTTTTACTTAACTGTTGATAAGTTATTGAAAATAAGCCCTGCAAAAATTTGCAGGGCTCGAGATTTTTCACCTATTTAGGTGCATGTTAAAAAAACTCGATTCAAAATTAACACCTTTTGCTGGAATAAGCCTAATTCATGGGCAAGTATCTTCAAGCAAAGTAGCTCAATTTATTGACAGATAGCTTGGTAGTCTCGGCGCGCATGCAGGGTATAAACATTCGGACATTACACGATATTAATGGTAATAACATAGCGAAAACGAATGTTTCTCGATAAATTAAATTGTTCCATGTTTTGTAATACACTGAATACCAAAACTAAATAACTTAACGATTCGCTGAATAGTTACAAAATTCACTTACAGCGGACGACGACAGATAATCCATTTTGTATCTGCGAGTAATCGGCTGATAGAATTCGCAAATTCATCTTAGTGAATTGATTTTCCTGATTATTTGGCTTCCCCACAACAGCCTTGATAAAATTAGTAAGGGGAGGTCTGCTCAAAAATAAGAATTTTGTCACGTTATCAACAATTTTTCCAAAAAATGTTAATACCGCTCCAATTTTTAGTTCGTAAAATAGGGCTTGCGGATTTTGGGAAATAGAAAATTTTTCCACAATACCTTTTTCTGATATGTGGAAATTCTTCTATACATTTTGCCTTTAAATTTTTTGAATATGTCGCTTATTGCTTTGCTAGGGAGGTGTTCGATGTTGAGATGCACGTGGTTTGCCCTCACAACGCCAGAAAGGATATTAATATCTTCAGTGATGCAAATCTGTTTAATTAAATCTCTACATCTCACCTTGCTGTCTCCACCAAGAACCTTATATCTACATTTTATTACTCAAACAATCTTGATATCGGATGTACATTGTATCTTTGTTTGTTGTCCATGCACCAAAAAAGACTGATTTCTTTACACTAGAAATAATGGCTCTATGTCGAATGTGGTTGGTAGACTTTAATGGAAAATAGAAAAAGTATTCGAATTGCAACACAAAAGAGCATTTTGGCGTAACGTTTCTTTAAACAGTTTTATCTTGGTAGAGGGTGTATCAAGCGCTTTCTTCGAAAAGTTTTGGCTTGATAGAGGGTGTATCAAGTGTTTTCTTCGAAAAGTTTTGGCTTGGTAGGCCTAATGATTTTTTAGTTTCCAAATCTCACCCACTCTATTCGACATAGAGCCGAAATAATCTTATCCTTTCTTTTCACCAAACCTATGGACTGGAAGTCCATAGTGATTTATTTATTGTACGTACTTTTGCAATATGATTGATTATCTATTGTTGGCTTTAACAACCTTTATTCTCGGAGTTCCATTCGGATATTTAAGAGGAGGGAGCAAAAAACTGTCTTTCCTGTGGTTTTTATATATCCACTTACCAATTCCTCTTATCATATTGCTACGTAAGAGTCTTGAGATTCCTATATATTATAGTATGCTGGTAACAGTGCCGATATATTTCCTTGCCCATTATATCGGGATGAGGATCCGTAAGAGCAGAAAGTGTTAATAATGCCACTCCTGCCGAGGCGAACACATAGGTTTGCATTTACACCTACATTTTAGGGCTTGATTTTCTAGTTCAGGTCCACGATATTATGAATAAGTCTAAGCAATATCACAAGAAAATCACATTCTGTATATTGCTTATAACAAGCAGTATACTTACATATAGAAAATATTTTTCTATATGTATTTGTGTAATAAAAAAAAAGTCTCTACATTTGCATCGCTTTTAAAGAGGTGGCGTAGTTCAGTTGGTTAGAATGCCGGCCTGTCACGCCGGAGGTCGCGAGTTCGAGTCTCGTCGTCACCGCTTAGACCGAAAGACAAAAGATGGTCAAAACGACACAAAGCCCTGTAAAACTAAGTTTTACAGGGCTTTTTTCATTTATAGAAATCGTCCTAAAAGACATCAAACTGCCAAGTTTGAACAGTTTTTGGTTACAAAAAGGTTACACAAAATGAGCGGAATATTTCTGTAACCTTTTTACGCATAAGTCTCTGAACTGTCGCACATTGTCTTCTGCAATATAA
Organism: Bacteroidales bacterium; assembly: GCA_047974415.1. GTDB lineage: Bacteria > Bacteroidota > Bacteroidia > Bacteroidales > Prolixibacteraceae > JBKEAJ01. The sequence goes on from JBKECH010000089.1 coordinate 16,455, forward strand.
TTCATAATTAGTTTATTAACCACACCTTTGCATTGTGATTTGGTTACACAATACTTGGGTACAAAAACAACATTATGAGTAGTACTTTTAAAATTCTCTTTTATTTGAGAAAGAACCATGTAAACAAACATGGTAAATCAGCAATTATGGTTAGAGTTACAGTCAACGGAGAAAGATGTGCTTTCAGCTCCAAGCTAGAAATAGATCCTGAAATATGGGACACTAAACTTGGAGGGATTAGAGGACGAAACCATGTTGCCATAGAGATAAATAACCGACTTGAAGATATGAGTTCTTCAATAAGAAACTTATTTTACAAGATTGAAAGAGAAGATGGCTATGTAACAGCAGAAAAAATCAAAAACTCTTTTCTAGGGCATACAATAAAACAACAGAGCCTAATAGGTCTTTTCCAACAACACAATGATGAGTTTAAAAAATTAGTCGGTGTCAGCAAAAGCAAAGACACATATGAGAAATATATACGGACTTGCTCAAGAATCGAAGACTTTGTGAAATCAAAATACAACTTATCAGATATTCCTCTTAGAGAGGTCAACCATAAATTTATTACGGATTTAGAAGCATATCTACGCGTAGATTGTAGATACCAAGAGAACACAGCTGCCAAATACATGCAGCGTTTTAGGCATATTATTATTATCGCCAAAAATTATGGTTGGGTTTTAACAGACCCCTTCGTAAACTATCAAATTAGATTTAAGAAAGTGGATAGAGGTTTTCTTATTGATGAAGAACTTGAAAGAATTATGAAAAAAGAGTTCTCTACAATACGATTAGAGCAAGTAAGAGACATCTTCATTTTCTCTTGCTTCACTGGTCTTGCATATATTGATGTCAAGAATTTGACTAAAGATAATATCAGACAGTCCTTTGACGGCTCTCTTTGGATAATGACAAAGCGTCAAAAAACGGACACCCCAGTAAATGTCCCACTACTGACTATTCCGAAGTTGATAATAGAGAAATACAAAGGGAAACTGAAAGATAATATATTATTACCTGTCTTGAGTAATCAAAAGACTAACTCTTATCTTAAAGAAATTGCTGATGTTTGCGGAATAAACAAGAACCTCACCTTCCACCTTGCTCGCTCTTTTCTCTGCCGTCTACCAAGTTCCACAGGAAGTAGATGCCTTTGGTTTTGGCTCGCCCGGTGCTTACCAACACATCATTGAGTGTGATGGCATACTGCAAGGTACTCTCGACCACAACCCTGTCGGCGGAAATTGGTGCGATGATATAGTCCATTTCCAAAAGTGTCTGCACCAGCTCTCGATTATTGATTGTTCCGGGCAGATCGAAGAATACAAAATCGGGATTTAACTCACTGATTGCC
>JBKECH010000024.1:0-4208 GCA_047974415.1 Bacteroidales bacterium
TTATCGTTTGTTGAGTCATTATAAATCGGTATTAAAAAAGCATCACAAGTCAAAGATTATAGAGGAGATTAAGAACAAAAGCATCAAACTCATTGATAGCTCTATGTCTGTCTATGTTTGATTGGGCAGAGTTTCGGACAGCTAAAGGTGGCATCAAATCACATACTGTCTGGGATGATGCCCTGATGATTCCCGAAGTGCTTAATATTAGCGAAGCTAAAGTACATGACAGGCACGGTTTAGAACATTTAGTTTTTGCTTGGTTTTCTCTTATTTTATCCAGAATAAAAAATCAACACGAATTATGCATTAGTCCACCTACTGCGTGCTGCAATCTTTTCAAGATGAGTGTTTTGTTAGTTTTTTTTGCAATTGAGACATAGCGCCGCTATGGTGAAGGAGACAAAAACTTTATTTTATCAGGCTTTGAATACTTATTACTCTCTAGCGATAATCTAAGATTAAATATTACTTTTGAACCCAAATAAAGTGAACTCTTATCAACAATGTTTGAAACTTGACAACTATAAACAAATGATCTGCAAAACTTGTCTATGATCATACAAATAGGCAAGTTTGAAGAAATTTAAAAGTGGAGAAATGCTTCTGTAGGAGAGGAGTTGCGAATGTTAGACTTACGCATAAAAACATAAACAAGAATTGAGAGTTGCAGTACAAATTGGAACAGAACTTTATACAAATGAAAAGAATATTGATGATTTTACTTTCTCTTGTGCCACTTATGACTACTGCACAAGATGAGCTGTTTGAAAAAGCCACCTTCACTCTGAGTGATAAAACTCTTCCATATCGTATTATGATGCCTGAGAATTTGTCTGATGTTGAGAAATATCCTTTAGTGTTGTTTCTTCATGGCTCGGGGGAGAGAGGCAATGATAACAAAAAGCAACTGATTCATGGTGGCAAACTATTTGCAGACTCAGCGGATCGAACAAAATTTACATGTATTGCCGTGTTTCCCCAATGTCCAAAAGAAAGCTACTGGGCAAATGTGAAAATTAACAGCAATGCAATCTCTGCAAATAGGTTTAAGTTTAGAAATGGTGGAGAGCCTACTGGCGCAATGACAATGCTTATGGGACTAGTGCAGGAGTTGGAGCAACACCCGAATGTAGATAAAAATCGGATATATGTAGTTGGCTTGTCGATGGGTGGTATGGGCACATTCGAGCTATTGTCAAGAATGCCCAAAACATTTGCTGCAGCAATAGCTATATGTGGAGGAGACAATCCTAAGTCGGTAACGAAGTATCATAAAGTCCCAATGTGGATAATTCACGGAGCTAAAGATAAGGTAGTTGTCCCACGGCATTCGATACGCCTTGTTGATGCACTATTGCAACTTGGGGCTTTTCCTAAATTTACGCTATACGATAAAGCAGATCATAATAGTTGGGACTTGGCATTTGAAGAAGATGACTTCTTTCCTTGGTTGTTTTCTCATGAGAGAAAGTAGTGGATGGTTAATCATAAACCTTCTTGATAATGGGAGAAGAGGTTCATAACTGCTTTCTTACTTTTATATAAGGACTTTAAGTCAGGATGAGTGGAGGAACGTGACATTTTGACAGTTCGCTAGCTCGTGGCATACCATTTGAACAAGTAGTCGTATAAAATAAAAAGTATAATAGATATGCAAAAAGGTCAAATAGGGGTAGCTAGCGAGAACTTGTTCCCAATCATCAAAAAATTTCTTTATTCTGAGCATGATATTTTTCTTAGGGAAATAGTTTCTAACGCTGTAGATGCTACGCAAAAGCTTGTAACTCTCAGTAATAGAGGCGAGGCAAAGAATATTGACGTAGATAAACTGAAAGTCAGCGTCACTTTCGATAAGGATAAGAAAACCATTACGGTCTCTGATATGGGAATAGGGATGACTGCAGAGGAAATTGAGAAATATATAAATCAGATAGCTTTTTCTGGCGCAAACGACTTTCTCGATAAATACAAGGATGATGCTCATGCTATTATTGGTCATTTTGGACTTGGTTTTTACTCCTCGTTTATGGTTTCCGAGAAGGTTGAGATACGTACGAAATCGCACCGCGAAGGGTCTCAGGCAGTGAAATGGGAGTGCGACGGAAGTCCCGAATATACCATCGAAAATATCGAAAAAGATACTGTCGGAACAGATATAATTATGTATCTCAATGCGGAGTCAGAAGAGTTTCTTGAGCAGAGTAAGATTTCAGATATTTTATCGCGTTATTGTCGTTTCTTGCCTGTCCCTGTTGTTTTTGGAAAGAAAAAGGAATGGAAAGATGGAAAGGAAGTCGAGACTGGCGAGCTGAATCAAATAAACGAAACAAATCCAGCATGGGTAAAAAAGCCTGCTGATCTGAAAGACGATGACTATAAAGAGTTTTACAATAAACTTTACCCATACTCTGAAGAGCCACTGTTTAACATTCATCTTAATGTTGATTATCCTTTTAATCTTACTGGCATCTTGTACTTCCCTAAACTAAAAAATAATGTAGAAGTTCAGCGTAATAAGATTCAATTGTATTGTAATCAGGTGTTTGTCACAGACTCCGTAGAGGGTATAGTCCCAGAATTTTTGACACTACTGCACGGGGTTATTGATTCGCCAGACATTCCTTTAAATGTATCTCGTTCTTATTTGCAGGGCGATGCTAATGTTAAAAAGATTTCAGGGCATATTACCAAAAAAGTAGCCGACCGGCTCTTTGATATTTTCAAAGAAGACCGTAGTAAGTTTGAGGAGCGGTGGGACGATTTGAAGATATTCATTGAATACGGCATGCTCTCCGACGAGAAATTTAACGAAAGAGCAAAGAAGTTTTTCCTTTACCATAGTGTCGACGATAAATATTTTACCATCGAAGAGTACAATAAATTGATTGAGCCAGAGCAGACTGATAAGGATGGAAACATTATTTATCTGTACGCTACTGATAAAGATGCTCAGTATTCGTTTATTCAAGCTGCGAAAAACAAAGGTTACGATGTGTTGCTAATGGATGATATGCTGGCAACCCCTCTAATCAACAAGATGGAACAGGATGATAATAAACGCAGATTTGTTAGGGTTGATTCTGATGTGGTTGATAGACTGATTGTTAAGTCCGATTCGGAAGACGAAATGTCTTATGAGGAAAAGAATACAATTTCGCCTATTTTTCAGTCTGTTTGTCCTAAGTCTGTAGGCAATTTTATTGTTGATATAAAAGCTTTAGGAGAGAAAGAATTGCCAGTGCTTGTGACTAATAACGAGTTTATGCGCAGGATGAAGGATATGAGTAAGTTCCAAGGAGGAGGTATGAATTTCTATGGGGCAATGGGTGATTCCTACAACCTAGTTGTAAATTCTTCGCACCCTTTGGTAAAAAAGATTTTCGCTAAGAGAGATGAAGCCATCGGAGCCGACATTGATAATTTTAGCAATAACATCAAAGCATTCAAGAGCGAGATTTCTATGTTGGAGAAAGCCAAAGGCGATAAAAAACCAGAAGATATCCCTTCAGAGGAGAAGGCTAAGATGGAGGAATTGAATGAGAAGCTAAAGCACGAGGAGCAGGGAATGCGCACTAAGTTAGAGACCTTTGGTGTAGAAATGCCTCTTGCCAAGCAGATTGTCGATCTGGCTTTATTGTCGGGAGGTTTGTTGAAAGGTGAGGCTCTAGACCGCTTTGTTAAACGCAGTTTTGAGATGATTGAGGCTTAAGGAAAACTGAGAATATAGTTTGTATAAAAAGACCTCCGATTTTGGAGGTCTTTTTTTGTACGCCCAGCATGGGCGTAATCTCCTAGGTGTAAGTCCCTAGCGAGCCCCTAATAGTGGGAATAGCCTAGCCAAGAGCAAGGGTGTCCATAGCGATGTAGAATCTGAAGGAAGCTGGCGGCAAAAGTCTGACCTGACGAACAGAAATCAGATAGAAGGCTGAGTGTGGGGTAAATCTGCCAAACAAGATAAAGCCCAATAACTATTCGGAGCCACACTTAGTAAATCTGGCAGGTATAAGGCGGAAAGATTACGTTCCCATCTGGGGAGGTCTCGCAGACGTGCAGATATTTTTTTAGAAGCATGGAGTAAAGCTAGCGGTGAGAAGTCAGCCGAGGACATAGTACCGATGTGAAAGCATGGGGAAGGTCCGAACCTTAACAAATCGAGAAGTAAATGAATGTTACCTAACGCAAGGCAGAAAGCAGAAAAAGGTAAA
>JBKECH010000040.1:0-3966 GCA_047974415.1 Bacteroidales bacterium
CCATACGCTTTCAACTCAAACAATCAGGCGACAACGCCTATTGGACAGAAATTGTCAGACGCATGTCAACACAGAAGCTGGTGACTACAGAAGCCATCAATGCTTTGGGCGAGAAAGTAGAGCTAAGGCAGTGCAGCAAACCAACAAAACAAGTAGAACGAATATACTCCACCTTAAAATTTAAACATGCACCATTTAAGAAAATAAAAATCTGTAGGTCACAGCCGCCACCCGAATAATCGCCCAGCCCTACGCTGACTGGGAAAGTGAGTCTGAGAGAGTGAAAGTTGGGCTAGGGCTAATCCTAAGATTTCACTCTTGGGAATGCTAAATGAGGGGTATTGGGTGTTTATTGATTCGCAGCGAATGCTGTCATCATCATCAAATATTCTCTTCACAATTATACCTTGTGTAGTATCTAATACATAAGTGCGCCCCCATTGTATAAAAGCATTGTCTTCAATGCGCAGACAGGCAAGGGTATCTCCTGAATGATATTCGGGGATCATGCTATCTCCACTTGCTTGAATGGTAAAGTTATATTTACCCAAAGCCTCTATATAAGGCAACACTTCGCAATCTTCCAACCTCACAGCATCCGACACAAAAGCTAATGCGCCTGCAGCTGCATATAAAGGTATGTGCGGTCGCATCTCTTGTATCACTTCCTTCTGTACCTCATGCCGCTCTTCTGTTACGAGCATATCCCCCTTGCCTGTAAGGAGCCATGTTGGGTTAATATCTGGACAATTGTCTAATATTTGATTTAATATGTCTTCGCCGATACTAGCATTACGCTTTTTCATCTTTGCTAAATATCCATTAGATATTGAGTTTTGACGCTCAAATTCAGCTGTTTTAACTCCTGTGGAATCTATATATATATGCGATTAATTGCTTTCATAAAATAATTAGAAAAAAGTCCATTTAATATTTGGTAGAATAGAAAATTGTCCGCTGTATTTGCATCATCAAAGTTTTGAACGCTTCAAAGATAGCAATTAATTTTTTATAGATATGGAAACAATAGAAATCGAAATCATCAAACCTGCACATGGCTCTCAAAAAGCTATTGCAGCCGCTTGTGGGTGTTCTGTTCCCACTGTGAGCGAAATTCTAAGCGGTAGCACTCGCTACGACAAAGTGCTTACTCGCAAAGTGAAACACGTTGCAATGACCCAATACAAGGGCAAAAAGTACATCAAACCACAACTCAAAGAAGTATAACAATGAACACACTAGCACTACAAGTTAGCGACGAACTTACAGTAAATGTCATTCCGAACGCAGAACATGAGTATCTGATGACCACTAAAGAAGTCGCTTTCGGATATGGGGTAGATGCGAAGACTATCAGATGGCATTTGAAAAATCATTTTGATGAATTAATTGTGGGAAAGCACTTTGTAAAGGGTGTCAATAATACTGACACCCTGCAAGCGAAAAATTTTATTCCATCAGGTGCTAGTAATACTAGCACCTCATCTTCACCAAAACCTACTTCTCGTGAATTTTCCAAAGAGGCAACTCTTTGGACAAAGCGAGGAATTGTTCGCCTCGGTTTTTTCATCAAGAGCGAAAAGGCAAAGCTATTCAGAGACTGGGCAGAAGATTTAATCATCTATGCTACTGGCGAACGCCAAGACACGCTAGAGCAACGCTTAGAGGAGCTCGAACATGCCGTACTACAACTAGCTCCCATCGCTCCTAATCTTGTAGAAATGACCGAAGATAAACTCAAAAACTTTTTCCAAAAGTGGATTTTCAGGGGCGACCTCTCTCGTTTGGCAGAAAGCTCGGGCTATGCCTACCGATACCTGCAAGCCGAAAGGTTGATCAACTGCTTTTAAAAATATGCGTCCGAAACATGCAATCCACAGCAAAACTAAACAACCTTATGCAATAAACAGCCAATGAATGACTACCACATCCATATCCTCGAAGATATACTTCAACAATCCGAAAGAATAATTAACATCATCCAAAAGCTATTCAAATGAACAAACTATCCACCTTCTTCCGCACCCCATGGGGGCAGCGCCTGCTGGGCTGCAATTTCGCTATAGGCTTCGCCCTACTCACCGTAGATCCTGACCGCTCCCACTGGGCAGCGACGGCCTTCTGCTATGCTTATTGGTGTTTCGCCATGTGGATCACCAATCGCTATGGCGAGCTGAACAACAAAGAACAAGATTAATGCCCCTTCCTGCGACGGTCTTCTAGGTGGTTCGATTCCACCTGTAGGAACTAAATTTAAACAAAGGAAATGCCTCATTTCGAGAATAACATACTTTGCGTAACTGCCCCCGAGCTCCACCGATGTGGGGTGTCGCCTAATTATCTGAACCGTGCATTATCGGGGCAGCGAAAGGGCAAAGTTACCTGTTGGGAGCATCACAAGAAAGGGCGAACTGTGATGATACATTACAACTCGCTCAAAGAAGAGTATAAGTATGCGATAACAGAGGTGCTTTGTGATGGTGTTGATCCTATTCTATGGGCAAAAAACCACGAGGGCAACAGGCGAGAGAAAGAAATGCAAGCCCTGTTGGACAATCTTACGTTCAACCTAGAGATTGATAGCGATGAGATACGCTACTTATTGAATACTGGCTTGTATCTACCTGATAAAATTCAGCAATTGGCACGTGCAGCTGCTTGGTTGCGCCTATTGAATGATTACGATGCAAAGCGTGCTAGAAAAGAAGGTTTTGCTAGTATCAATGAATTTAGAAGTTTGGTATTTAAACAGTGTCTAAACGAGCAAGACCAAAACATGATACGCTTCAAAAAAGGACATATCACAAACGGAGATAGACTGTATAGAAACGCTCTCGAATACAAACGCAAAGGCATCGCTTCTCTCGTTCATGGCAATGTGGGCAACAAAAACCGAAACATCGACTTTATCACTTCTAAAGTTATTGAACTGGCATCTAACCCTGTAAAATATTCGTGGGAAGATGTGGCGATGCTGTACAACGACTGGGCAGTGGCAAACGACAAGCCACAAGCCACAGTCTCAACTATCAAGGCATATTTGAACCGTCCCGAAATCAAAAAGATTTGGCACTATCCACGCCATGGGGTTCACGCTACTGACAATGTCATCCAACCGCTTATTAATAGATATACGCCAAGCTTTGCCGATGCCTTGTGGACGATTGACGGTACTACGATGCAGTTGTATTATCGTGATCTGACAACAGACAAAAACGGCAAGGAGAAATGGGTGCTACGCTCAAACCTTTACAGCTACTTTGTGGCTGATGCGTATTCGGGGGCTATCCTTGGTTCTTCAATTGCCCTAGGCGAAACGGCAGAAGTGGTAGAATATGCCCTGCGTGATGCTTTGGCACGCCATGGCTACCGTCCATATCAATTGCAGTATGACAACTCAAGTGCGAACCAAGCTACAGCCATTCACAACGCAATGAGCAACATGACCGAAGTGCATTTTGCTACCAAGCCATACGCAGGGCGAAGCAAGTATATTGAAAGCATCATCGGACACTTCCAACAGCGTGTTCTCCGCAAAAATGAAAACTTCAAAGGGGGTAACGTAACGGTGAAGAGCCTTAACTCGAAGGCAAACCCCGAATTAATACAGAAGCTGACAAAAAACATCATGGAACTGCCTACTTTGGAAGAGGTAAAACAACAGTTTTATGACGGCATAGATGAATATAACAACCGAAGCTCGGAGCGAGATTCTTACGGTCGATTTGTGGGAGCATCAAAGTTGGAGAAATACCAAACATCAACGCACGAAAAACGCCAAAAAGTAAACTGCTTCCAACAATTCTCACTGTTCCTAGTAGAACAAAACGGAAAATATACCTACGGCACAAACGGCATCACCATAGAGCGTGGTGGAGAGCGTAGAAACTACATCGTATATGATGCAGACGGCGTGGGCGACTTCGTATTTAGCATGAACAACCTCGGCAAAAAGTTCACCGTAAA
>JBKECH010000030.1:0-30876 GCA_047974415.1 Bacteroidales bacterium
TTCTTTCTGCATTTTGCTTCGTACTTTTTTAAGGCTCTATGTCGAATGTGGTGGGTAGACTTTAATGGAAAATAGAAAAAGTATTCGAATTGCAACACAAAAGAGCATTTTGGCGTAACGTTTCTTTAAAAAGTTTTATCTTGGTAGAGGGTGTATCAAGCGCTTTCTTCGAAAAGTTTTGGCTTGATAGAGGGTGTATCAAGTGTTTTCTTCGAAAAGTTTTGGCTTGGTAGGCCTAATGATTTTTTAGTTTCCAAATCTCACCCACTCTATTCGACATAGAACCTTTTTTAATTACACTGCAAAGATCAGAAAAAATACAGACTATCCTAATAATCAACTATTTATTTTAATGCCTTAACTAAACAACATTGGTCCAACATTTCTGAACCATTACCAATATTAGGGTGTATATAACAAATCCATCTACCAATAGTAACCTGTGTATGTTCTTTTTTAATCCTATATATAACAGTGTGAAAAAATAAGAAAACGGTATTATGTACAGAATAAGGAAATATATTAACAGATTTGGGAATATAATACCGCCTACAATTAGAGAGATTGCATAGATTAGGAAATATGAATTAACCATTCTGTCCCATACTGTTTTTTCGTTTATTGAGGTCCTAAAAACAACAGCAGAAAAAAGTGTAATTAATATTATAACTCCTGCATATATAGCAATCGAAATCGAACAGTTGATGTCCCATGAAATGTAAGATAATACCATTTCTATAATATTGGTTTTAAAATCAATATCAAAAATATAGAGATACCCCTCGACGAACAATACTGGTAATATTAATCCCAACAAGAAAAGAAGAATGGAAGGTATTGTTTTTTTTGCTTTTAGCCCCAACACTCCAAATAGATGTGCAATAAATAAAACTATTGCAGGTAAGTATATTATACTGGCAAGACCTAAATAAAACCCCGAATTAAAGGCCCCATTCTCATATTGATTAGAGCTTATCAGAGCTTTTGAAGCCATCGTCATAAACAAAAATGCAGGAACAATAGCTCCGAAGTCCACATTAACACACAAAAATAAAAGCGAGGTAAACGCTACCCATACTGTCATTGAGTACATATCGTTAAAGAGTTTAATGTCTTTAGCAATTTGGTTTATAAATATTAACGACGGTATTATGAAAAGAGCCAATTTTATCAATCGCGCATACAACGAAGTACCGAAAACATCCCTTATCAAGATATACAAAACTGACAAACTATTTTGCGTGTTTGCAACACTAACTCCTTTGTCAACATGACTTGTAAATAAAGCAATGCAAGACAATAGTACTATCAACAGTGATAGTATCACTAACATATGGGGTATACGTCTATCTGTAAATAGTTTTTCAAACATTACAAATCGAGTCCAATGTCTTTTCTGTAGTACTTGCCTTCAAAATGTATTTTATCTACATTTTCATACGATTTATTAAGGGCTTCCTCCTTATTATGCCCATACGATGTGACTGCTAATACTCTACCTCCAGATGTTACTGTTTTGCCGTCCACATCGTTTGTTCCTGCATGAAACAGTAGACTTCCTTCGACTGCTTCTAACCCAGATATTTCTTTTCCTTTAGCATATTTCTCTGGATAACCACCAGAGACAAGCATTACTGTACAAGCAGACCTGTTATCTATTTCCATGCTTTCTTGATCCAAACTCTGGGTTGACAATGATTGTAACAAATTCAGAATATCTGATTTTATCCTAGGTATGACCACCTCTGTTTCTGGGTCGCCCATTCGTACATTATACTCTATAACTTTTGGTTCACCGTCGGGGGAAACTATCAAGCCAATAAATATAAACCCTTTATAAACTATTGACTCTGCAATAAGCCCATCTATAGTAGGCTTAACAATTCTACTCTCAATCTTGTTCATTAGCTCTGCACTTACAAACGGAACTGGAGAGACTGCTCCCATTCCTCCTGTGTTAAGTCCAGTGTCCCCCTCTCCTATTCTTTTGTAATCTTTTGCTTCAGGCAATATCTTATAATTTCGACCGTCTGTCAACACAAACACCGACATTTCAATTCCTGAAAGATGCTCTTCTATAACTACTTTACTACTCGCAGCTCCAAATTTCCCATTAATCATCTGTGCAAGAGCCTCTTTAGCTTCATTAATACTGTTGATAATAAGGACACCCTTTCCTGCTGCCAAACCATCAGCTTTTAGTACATATGGAGCCTTCATGCTTTCTAAAAATTCTAATCCTTCTTGCAGATTATCTTTTGTTACAGACTTGTACTTGGAAGTAGGAACCCTATGTCTAGACATAAACTCCTTAGCGTACTCTTTGCTTCCTTCAAGTGTGGCTCCCTTTTTGGATGGTCCGACTATTAATACTTCTGATAGCTCCTTATCCTCCATAAAATAGTCTACTATTCCCAATACAAGGGGGATTTCTGGTCCAACCACCACTAGATTTATATCATGGGCAAGTACTGCTTTTTTTATTGCACAAAAATCCGACTCATTAATATCCAAATTCGTTGCAAACTTTTTTGTGCCAAAGTTGCCAGGAGCTACATAGAGCTTATTCAACAATTCACTTTGTGCAATCTTCCACGCTAGTGTACACTCCCTTCCTCCAGAACCAATTATTAGTACATTCATCTATAATTTCTTTGCGATAATTTGCACACTTTGTGCTTATGTTTTCGCTGCTAATCATAAAACCAATGGCAATGTTCAACAGCTTTTTTATTTATTTCTGTATCTAAGTTCTTCTTTACCTAAAACTTAACAAGCTGAAAATCGTTTTTCAACTTTTCTATTCTTGCTTTTATCTCTGCACCATTGGGCAATTTTTCGGCACTGGCTATATTTGCAAGACTTACTAAGCCCACTTCAGCATCACGCCTGTCAATAATAAATGAACTTGCAACGTTGGCTTTAGCTTCTAAAGATTGCAAGTAGTTCATCTGTGTTTCAAAATCATCGAACATAATTTGCAAATAATCTGCCGCTTTTTCTTTTTCTCCGTTATCAGAATAGATCCGAACCATCTCAAAGTTCTCTTTATCATATGGTAGTACATTCCCGTTGATGTTCTCTACAAATATATCTGCCAGGTCCAATGCTTTTTGAGTTTCTCCTGCTGTAGTAAGTTCTCTGGCTACACTTACTAATATAGTCTTTTGTGCAGATATAGAGCGTTGAACAGTTTCATCGATGTACAAGGTTGTATCATTAGTATTACCCCACTTAAACTCGTTTGCGATTATATCATAAGATCTATCTAAATTTATATCTCCTTTCAATAATGCAGGTGTCATTTTGTATGCCAAACCTTCGAGTGTCATGTACTTCTGAAGTCCCAAATCGTTTATTTTCGAGCCACAAGTTATTGAGAAACAGATCGGTCTGCTCCAATCTGTCGATGCAAGCATGTCTAAAATGAACAACTCGTCTCTACTAATTCCTTGCTTAGAAGATAAATCTATAACAATTTCATCAACGATTAAGTTTTCGGACTCTTTCGGCACTATACCACTTTTCAGCACTTGCTCTTTGTCAACCTTCAACACAAGTTTTCCTGCTGGACAGAGTGCCACTTTTTCACCTCCTGCACTAGTCCTTATCAACTGAGATTTTGGTTGCTTAAGAACATTTATAAATTGCCTTAAATCGAAGGTCTTATCTTTTACATTGTCAGGTATATATACTCGCTCTGACATACTACTTCGATAGAATTCGTTTGGAAGCACAGATGGAAAAGGAGCAGCATCATAGGTCTTCCGTTTCATTTGTGGTATATACCAATCGGATAAGGTATAACCGATGTTACAAACTTTCACATCTTGCCTAAGCCCCTCAACTTCTTGGTTGTACCAAACTGGGAAGGTATCATTATCTCCCAAGGTGAATAGTAAGGCGTTTTTAGGGCATGATTGCAAAAACTGAGCTCCAAAATCTCGCGCCATATATCTACCGGATCTATTATGATCATCCCAATTTTGTCCAAGCATTTGTATGGGTATTGCAATACAAAGGACAGCAGAAACAATGCTTATTAGGTCAGACTTAGTGTACTTCTTAATTAACTCGCCGATATACACTGCTCCCAAACCTACCCAAATAGAAAATGCATAGAATGAACCCGCATAAGCATAATCTCTTTCACGAGGCTGATATGGAGTCTGATTAAGATACACAATAACAGCAAGTCCTGTCATAACCCACAACAAGAACACTACCCACAAACTGTGCGAGCCTTCTCTACCTTTCTTTAATTGTAAGCATATTCCTAATATTCCTAATATTAGCGGAAGAAAGTAGTACGCATTTCGACCTTTATTATTAAGTGTTCCTGGAAGAACATCATTATTAACTCCCCTTATACCTTCGTCTATAAAGTCAATTCCACTAATCCATTGCCCGTTTCTAAGGTTCTCGCCATAAGAAACTTTATCGTTTTGACGACCAACAAAATTCCAAAAGAAGTATCTCCAATACATATGATTAACCTGGTAATTAAGCATGTACTTCAGATTTGCTCCAAAAGTTGGTTTTTGCCAAACTCTTCCTTCTCGGTCTCTTACGTTTACTAAGGGAACCGTTTTCCCATCCCCTCCCCATCTTGCATATGCCGACAGAAAACGCTGCTCTCCGTTCCACATCCTAGGGAAAAAACCTGTCTGAGCTTCTGGATATAAATAAGAAATACGCCTTCCCACTTTCGCATACTTCCCATCTTTCTTACCCCAAATTTCTTTTGTTGTATTGCCGATTGGGCTCGCTGTGTAAAATTGACCTTTGAGCAAGGGCCAATCACCATATTGATCTCTATTCAGATAAGAATCTAGTCTAAAAGCCGTGCTTGGATCGTTTTGATTCATTGGCGTATCCGCATTGCTCCTTATAAGAATCAGTGCATAAGAAGAATACCCAATAAGCACAAATATCGTAGATATTAATAGTGTATTCAGTGCTGGTTTATTCTTTTTTATGCTATATTTTATTGCAAAGTAAAATGCTGTTGCCAATAGAAGTGCAAAAACTATGGTGCCTGTAAAATACGGCATGCCAAGACTATTGGTAAAAAATAATTCAAAGCCCGAAATGTAACTGAATAAGTTTATTATTATACCATAGAGAACAAAACCTAAAATAATAATAGATACTATGAAAGTTATTATTGCCTTCTTTAATGAAGGATTGTATTTTTTGTAATAAAATACAAATACGATTGCTGGAATTGCCAGTAGATTCAATAAGTGTATGCTTGCTGATATTCCTATAGCAAAGGCTATCAATACTATCCACCGGGATGAATGCGGTTCATCTGCGACACTCTCCCATTTAAGTATTGCCCAGAACACTATTGCCGTAAACAGTGACGATAATGAATACACCTCTCCCTCGACAGCTGAAAACCAAAATGTGTCAGAAAAAGTATAAACCAGTGCGCCTACAGCTCCTCCAACAAGTACAAGCAGTGCTTTATGAGATGTGATGGCTTCCCCTTCATTAACCAAAAGACGTTTTGCTAGGTGTGTGATAGACCAAAATAAAAACAATATGGTAAATGCACTTGCCATCGCTGACATTATATTCACCATAACGGCAGGGTGAATACTACCTCCTAGGACAATGAACAATCGTCCCAACAACAAAAACACTGGCGAACCAGGAGGATGACCTACTTGTAAGCCATTTGCAGATAATATGTATTCTCCACAGTCCCAGAAACTGGCTGTCGACTCGATACTCATTATATAAGTTATAGCTGCAACAAGAAAGATGAGCCATCCTACTACGATATTGTATAAATTATATTTCTTCTTATTCATATTAATTGGCTATTATTTATAATTCTGACTATTACAAGAAAAAACAAGTCGTAATCCTATTAATAGTAGCTATTATACTTCCCAGTTATTTTATATTTTGCACTATATTTTTTGTATCCAAGGCTATCATCAACTCTTCGTCTGTAGGAATGCTCAGTACTTTCACTTTTGAGTCTGAGTGTGATAAATCAACTTCGACACCTCTTAAACTGGTGTTCTTAGATTCATCTAGTTTTATACCCAAATAATCTAAATCTTTACTTACTCCGCTTCTTGTTGAGCTAGCGTTATTTCCTATTCCCCCAGTGAAGATTAATATGTCTATTCCATTCATTGCAGCAGTATATGCGCCGATGTACTTCTTCACTCTATAATTGTACAAATCCAGAGCCATTGCAGCCCTTTCGTTTCCATCTGCTTTTGCGCTCTCTATTTCTCGCATGTCAGACGAAACTCCAGACAGTCCAAACATTCCAGAATGCTTGTTGAAGAGAACATTTGCCGTTTCAATATCTATATCTTCTTTTTCGATTATGTAGCCAACAACGCCAATATCCAAATCGCCTGTTCTAGTCCCCATTACCAATCCTTCTATTGGTGTTAGCCCCATACTCGTATCTATAGACTCGCCGTACTTGATGGCAGCCACCGATGCTCCATTGCCAAGATGACACGATACTATTTTTTGAGTTTTTATATCGACCCCCAACATATCGCATGCTCGCTGACAAACATAACGATGACTGGTGCCGTGAAATCCATAACGACGTATTCCATATTTTTCGTACAATTTGTACGGAACTCCATACATATAAGCTCGCTCTGGCATTGTTTGGTGGAATGCCGTGTCGAACACTCCAACTTGTGGCACGTTTGGCATTAATTCGTCAACGGCCGTTATCCCTTTCAGGTTCGGGGGATTATGAAGAGGTGCTAACTCTATACATTTTTCTAGTTGATCTTTAACCTCATCATTAATAAGAACACTAGATTTAAACTTATCAGCGCCATGCACAACCCGGTGACCTACTGCATCTATTTCAGAAAGGCTCTTTATGCAACCATACTTATCGCTCGAAATTACTCCCAATATGTACTCTACTCCAACTTTGTGGTCTAAAATTTCGCCCTGGAAAACCACTTCCTTTCCTTTACCTAACGATTGAATTAATTGGGAACCTTTTAATCCCAATTTTTCTACTTCGCCTTTTGCCAAAACTTCTTCAGTTGCCATATCAAACAACTGATATTTTATGGAGCTACTCCCACAATTGAGCACTAATATCTTCATTTTATATATTGTTTTCTTGATACTATTTATCTGATAATTATTTATACAGTTTAGGATTTGGCTCTGTCAATTTTCCTTTTTCATCGTAGGTGTAAAATCCAACCCTTGTCGATATACCTAACATCCTATTTCTGTACAACTTCTTAATTAATGCTGATGGTTTATACTTCATATCCCCAAATTCTGAATATAAATTTTCCATCCAACGGATTACTTTGTCTATACCAATCCTATCAGCTATTTCAAACACTCCGTGCCTCATTCCATATCCGAGGTTTAGGGTTTTGTCTATGTGTTGTAAAGAACTGACTCCCTCCATCATAATTTCGCAAGCCTCATTAAGTAAAACAGCAAAGAGACGTATGCTTACCAAGCCGGCAGATTCTGCAACTGGCAAAACTGTACGACCCATCATGTTCACAAAATGACAAACCTTATCGTATGTTTCATCCGATGTATACAAACCTTTTATTACATCTATTGCCTTTGCTTTAGAAGACGATGTAAAAAAATGAACACCTATACTTCTTTCTTTATACTTAAGCTCCGATGCTAACTCTGTGATTGCAATTGTGGTAGAGTTAGTAGCAATAATACACTCTTTGGATACGACTTTCTCTATTCTATTAAATATCTCTCTGCGCTCGCATATCTTACCTCCTCTATCAACTGCCCTAATCGCTTCTATAACAAAATCACAGCCCTTCAAGTCCTCATAACCTAAAGAGCCTTGTATCCTTGACAGTAGCGATTTCTTGTCGGATATAGTCAATCCCCATCTTTCGATTTCCTTATCCAATTCATCCGAGATATGCGAATAGGCATCCTCAATCTTATTCTCCGAAACATCTATAAAAACAACTTCCACACCATAATAACTTGCCATCCTAGCTATATGTTGCCCTACTATTCCACAACCTATAATGCCAATTTTGGAAAACAGCTTTCTTGACTTACTTCTTTCATTTAAACCAAAATTCTCAATAGATTCGTAAATTACTTCTTTGGCCATCGATAATATTTATATGATTAGTTATTATTATTTACTGATGCTTGGTTAGCTGTTATGGCAACCAAATTAACAATGTCATGCACCGAACAACCTCTAGATAAATCATTTATAGGTGCTGCCATGCCTTGTAATACTGGCCCAATTGCTTCTGCCTTTGCCAAACGCTGTACTAATTTATAGCCTATATTTCCAGCTTCTAGATTAGGGAATACTAGAATATTTGCTCTGCCTGCCACTTCACTATCGGGCGCTTTTAGTTGTGCGACTTCAGGTATAAGTGCAGCATCAACTTGCATCTCTCCATCAATTTTCAGATCGGGCTTCATTTCTTTTGCTATTCTAGTGGCATTCTTAACCCTATCCACCAGCTCGTGGCTGGCACTACCATAAGTAGAAAAACTAAGCATTGCAATACGTGGGTCTATACCCATAATGCTCTGCGCTGTTTCTGCTGTCGATATTGCTATCTCTGCAAGTTGTTGCTCTGTAGGGTTAGGCATTACCGCACAATCTGCAAATACTAATATGCCATTGTGTCCAAAATGAGGGTCATTTACAAACATAAAGAATGCTCCAGATACAACGCTCACATTTTTCTTGGTCTTCACATACTGAAAAGCAGGTCTGAGAACGTCTCCTGTGGCATTGATGGCCCCTGCAATCTCGCCGTCAGCATCCCCACATTTTATCATGAGGGCCGCAAATACCAATGGATTGTTAAGATCGGAAAGAGCCTTTTCCATTGTCATTCCCTTATTCGCTCGTTGCCTAACCATTTCTTCAGCGTAACTCTCCCTCTTTTTTGAAGATAAGGGGTTTATTATTTTAGCTCCGCTAATGTCGACTCCAAGTTCCCTCGAAACATGGTTTATCTGCTCCTCTCTTCCCAATAAAATAATATCTGCAATCTTTTCCTTCAAAATTATTTCCGTGGCTCGAAGTGTTCGAGGTTCGTCGCCTTCTGGTAATACTATGCGCTTTATGTTTTTCTGCGCATTTTCTTTAATTTCACTAAGCAAGGTCATATTTTTATTTTTTTATAGACAAAAATCACTCGCAAACTTACAAAAAAATAAACTGCTTCTGGCATATTTTGACTTTTTTAATTGCAATATGTCTTTTATGTTTTATTAAATTGCAAATTTGACATCAGATGCAACACCTCTGCATGAATAACAGCAAAATATATTCAACTATTAATCACATAATTGTATAAAATATTTTAACACTATTATGGAACTAGTGCATAAAAACATAAAAATACAAAAAACAACAGATACCATAAACAACTCTTCTGGCAACTCTCTTATTTTGGATATACAAGGTTTACGGTATGCATATATAAGAAAACTATTTATCTTCTTCTAGTATAGCACTTTATATAATGCTGATTTTCAATTGTGTTATTCCCCCACATTTTGAGGCAATCCACAGGAATCTAAATAGCGTCGTTATACCGAGAACCTATCTATAAAGACCAATATCTGCGTTAATAATGCCACCTGAAGGCGAACACATAGGCTCTCCCCTAGATTTCGGGGCTTGATTTTCTAGCTCAAACTCCCAATATAAAAAACGCCAAGGCTTGATATTTAACTTTCTATCTCAGAGGTTAATTTATTAATTGTGAATCATTAATGACAAATAGATAGATAACCTGAGACAATACCTAACAATAGACCTTAAAACCCTATAAGGCAATATTTTTTATAGGGTATCACGCAAATGTTGGGCTTTATAAGCGAACCCTATTAGCCCAAGTAACTTTTTAAGAGCTTGCTTTTAGAGGTATGTCGTAAACGCCTAATTGCTTTTTCTTTTATTTGACGAACGCGCTCGCGTGTAAGACCAAATTCTTCCCCTATCTCTTCGAGGGTCATTTCCTGGCAACCGATGCCAAAAAACATTTTTACAATATCGCTCTCTCTGTCAGTTAATGTCGACAGCACTCTATTAATTTCTCCAGCTAAAGATTCATGCATTAGAAGCACATCCGCTTTTGGAGAGTCATTGTTTACCAATACGTCAAGCAGGCTATTATCTTCGCCCTCTACAAAAGGTGCATCAACCGAAATATGTCGCCCTGACACTTTTAAGGTATCAGCGACTTTCTCTGCTGGAATATCCAAGAGCTCTGCTAATTCTTCGGGTGATGGCTTGCGCTCATTTTCCTGTTCGAACTTTGAAAACGCTTTATTTATCTTATTTAATGAGCCAACTTGATTCAATGGAAGTCTCACAATCCGAGACTGTTCTGCAAGCGCCTGTAGTATGGACTGTCTAATCCACCACACAGCATAGGATATAAACTTGAAGCCTCGAGTTTCGTCAAATTTCTCTGCTGCTTTTATTAATCCAAGATTACCCTCATTTATTAAGTCTGGCAGTGTAAGTCCTTGATTCTGATATTGCTTAGCGACCGAAACCACAAAGCGCAGGTTTGCTCTAGTCAACTTATCAAGGGCTACCCTATCGCCTTTCTTGATTCTTTGTGCCAACTCCACTTCCTCCTCTACGCTTATAAGGTCTTCGCGACCTATCTCTTGCAAATATTTATCTAGCGACGCACTTTCGCGGTTTGTTATTGACTTTGTGATTTTCAGTTGTCTCATACTCTCTCTAAAATTGAACCGCAAAAGTAATCTTTTTTTTCGAGACTACCAAAGGGGCGTTTAAAATCAGAATCTAATTATTGTTTTACATATCAAATAAAGCAGTACTCACACCATCCATAATAGGTATGAGTACTACTTTCAATTCAGCAAATACAGAACCTTAAGACTTCGTGAAAGCGTAATACGCTATTCGTCTATTTTCATATATACCCTCAAGAAGTACCACTCCATTGGCACTATCTACAACGGACAATAAATCATTAACGTTGCTAATGGGCTCTTTGTTCACATGAGTGATGATAAATCCTTTTCTCACTCCTTCCTCTTTCAGTTTTCCAGCATTCACTTCAGACACCATAACGCCATGGCTTATACCTAACTTAGACTTTTCATCATAGCTTATGTTTTGTAGCACTGCACCATAAATCTCCAAGGTGTTTTTCACAGCATCTGTGTTTCCATGCTCGTTCATCAACTCTATCGTTTTGTTTTGTTCTTTATTGTCGCGTAGAATTTTCACTCCTACTTTGTCTCCTGGTCTATGTTGCCCTATTGCTTCTTGCAACTGTCCTACGGAGTTAGTAGTTTTTCCATCTATTTCCAATATAACATCACTCTCTTCAATACCTGCCTTATCTGCTGCCATACCTTCTACTACTCCAGTAACGTAGACTCCCTTTGTACTTTTTATATTGTGTTTTTTTGCTAGCTCTCCGTCTAGGTTTGCTATTCCTACTCCCAACATTGCTCGTTGCACTGTCCCATATTGTTTCAAATCATCAACCACCTTTTTAACTATAGTAGATGGCACTGCAAACGAGTATCCTGTATATGAGCCTGTCCGCGAGGCTATTGCTGTATTAATTCCAACCAAATCACCAGACATATTAACCAAAGCCCCTCCACTATTACCTGGGTTTACTGCTGCATCTGTCTGAATAAAAGCCTCTATAGGCATCTGTCCCGAACTGGAGTTACTGCCTATGATACCGATATTACGAGCCTTTGCACTAACAATGCCAGCCGTAACCGTAGATGTCAGATTATATGGATTACCTACGGCCAATACCCACTCTCCCAACTTTAGATCATTGGAGTTTTTAAATGTCAGAAAAGGGAGTTCCTTCTCATCAATCTTTAGCAGAGCAATGTCGGTATTTGGATCTGTACCAACCAATTCTGCTTTGTATTCACGTTTATCATTAAGCACAACTTTTATGTTCTCAGCGTCTTCTATCACATGGTTATTTGTTGCAATATAACCATCTTTGGAGATAATAACGCCTGACCCGGTAGCCTCTTGAGTACGAGGTTGTTGCTGATATCTGTCGCCATAGAAAAACTCATACAGTGGATTACCATATTGTTGTCTGCCTTGTACTTCTATCGACGAAGTTATATGCACTACTGCATGAATACTTTTCTCTGCAGCAAATGTCAGATCTGGCAGAACGTCGCTTGTGCTCGAAACTGATGTAAACTGAAAGGGGGACGTCACTTCTTCTTGGACAAGTCTTTCGGGTTGTGGTAAAAAATACTTAGTGTACACTATTAAACATATAATCACGCTTAAGATTGACACTGTCGCTACTAATAGAATATTTTTAAACTGCTTCATCTTAAATTATTTTATTGTTATACTTATTTATCTACATTTACACTGATTCTATTTTCCTGCATCTTAGAACGCTCTGATTAATTTCATGATTTTTGTCGATATCGTCATAGAACGCATCACAAAACTCATTCCATCTATGACGATAGTGACATAATTTCACTACCTAACAGTAGAATCACGGTTTTTAATTGTGTAAATTTTTATCAATAAGTCAATCTTATAATTTCAAAATATACTACGTAATATATCGGAATTTTATTGTTCCGGCCAAATTCATAATCTAAATTTAACCCAGAATATCGTCAGTTTGTGTTTTAAGCCCAGATTATGCACTGAAACTCCGCAGCGAGTACTTCAAACCCGATAAAATAAGTTTTTTTTGTGAACGAAATCTAGCATCACTACAATGAGTGAAACAAAAGCATGCGAAGTGTTTGCATTGAAGAGATTGGAGTACATAACAGGCGTGCTAATGCATGTTTGAGCTTCAACCAATACTTTCATTACGTTTTTATTGTTTACCTTTGCGATAATGAATATTTTTGAACTAGAACACACCACCCAAGACAGCAGTGCCCGTGCTGGAAAGCTGAGTACTGATCACGGCACAATAGAAACGCCTATTTTTATGCCTGTTGGAACAGTAGCAAGCGTTAAAGGGATTCATCAACGAGACTTAGATGAAGACATTCAAGCACAGATAATACTTGGTAACACCTATCACTTGTATCTCCGCCCTGGAACCGACACACTCAGAGAAGCTGGAGGTCTGCATAAGTTCAATGGTTGGCACAAACCTATTCTCACTGACAGTGGTGGCTTTCAGGTATTCTCTTTGGGAGATATTAGGAAGATAAACGAGGAGGGAGTAACTTTTCAGTCTCATATTGATGGTTCACGTCATCTATTCAGTCCTGAGGGTGTTATGGATATTCAACGGAAAATTGGAGCCGACATTATAATGGCTTTCGACGAATGTACTCCTGGCGATGCTGATTTTAAATATGCCGAGAAGTCTATGAACATCACCCATCGTTGGCTTGACAGGTGTGTAGAACAGCTAAAAAATACAGACCCTATATACGGATATAATCAATACTTGTTCCCCATTGTTCAGGGTTGTATATATCCAGAACTTCGCAAAAAGGCGGCAGAGTACGTGACTCGGCATGACACCGCAGGATACGCTATTGGGGGGCTATCAGTTGGCGAACCAATTGAAGAGATGTATAAGATGACACAGATAGTAAACGAAATATTACCGAAGTCCAAGCCCCGGTACTTAATGGGAGTAGGAACACCCGAGAACATATTGGAATCCATAGACCGTGGAATCGACATGCTAGATTGTGTAATGCCAACACGCAATGGGCGCAATGGTATGCTATTTACATCCGAGGGCATAATAAATATAAAAAACGCAAAGTGGAAAAATGACTTCTCGCCAATAGATAAAAACGGAACTTCTTTTGTCGATACACAATACACCAAAGCATATCTGCGTCATTTAGTGAATGCCAACGAAATGCTCGGTGCACAAATCGCAAGCCAGCATAATCTAGCTTTCTACCTATGGCTAGTCAAAGAAGCAAGAAAGCATATTCTGAACGACAGTTTCAAGCAATGGAAAGAAGAAATGGTCATTAAAGTAGCAAGAAGACTGTAAATTTACATGACGACAAATACTGATAAGAAAATAAAGACGAAATCTCCGTTAATAGGAAAGATAGACAGATATATTATAAGAAAATTTCTATACACTTTCTTATTTATAGTTGCACTTATGTGCTTGCTAATAATAGTTTTCGACCTATCAGAAAACTATAACGACTTTGAAGAACTACCTATCAAGGAGGTTGTATTGGGATATTATTTGAACATAATACCGTATTTGGTAAATATGCTTACCCCCCTGTTTGTTTTTGTAGCCCTTATCATTTTTACTTCGCAGATGGCGTCCAATTCTGAGAATATCGCAATATTTGCAGGAGGAATATCCTTTAGGAGATTTCTACGTCCATACTTCATCTCAGCATCCGTAATATTCTTATTATCATTCACATTAGGGGTTTGGCTTATGCCGCATGCCAATACAAAACGGATAAAATTTCGTCAGAAATACCAGAACGGCACAAAAAGTGCGGGATTGGACATACACCGTCAAATATCTCCTAATACTTATGTTTATATAAGCTCTTTCAATAAGACTGCAAACACGGGATACAACTTCACTTTGGAGGAATTTGATGGAAAGAATTTGAAGTCTAAGATATATTGCAAAAACTTGAAATGGTTAAGTGCGGAAAAGAAGTGGAAAATGACCAATTATGAGGGACGCATAATAAAACCAGATGGAGACAGTCTATTTTCTGGGAACTCCATTGACACCACTCTCAGCATAAGTCCAGAGGATTTTGTTTCGATTAAGTATCTAAACGAAACAATGACAAACAAAGAATTGGGACACGAAATAGACAGATTGGCCCTCAACGGCGTCCCAAACGTATTGTACAAACTAGAAAAACATCGAAGATTTGCCACACCATTCTCCGTGTTTATCCTGACAGTCATCGGCGTTACACTTTCATTTAGAAGAAGACGTGGAGGAATAGGCATGAACTTAGGCATCGGTTTTGCCTTGAGCTTTACATATATTTTCTTGATGCGCATGTCTGAGGTTTTTGCTACTAATTCAGGGTTAGAACCCATAGTTGCTGTATGGATACCAAATATCATTTTTGCTATAATTGCTCTTGTCCTATATCGAATGGCGAATGAAAGATAAAAAATCTACCTGCGTAAAACAAAATATAAACAGATGAAACCTTCATGCAGTAGGCTATAAGCCTAACTACACACAGGAGGATGATTAATAAACCAGCAAAAGCATAAGCCTCTAGTTTACAGCTTATTGCAGAATTTTAAACACATGAATATAATAATAATAGGTCCAGCACATCCATACAGAGGGGGTATTGCTAGCTATAACGAACGATTGGCAAAAGAATTCCAACATCAAGGACATAATGCTAGAATAGAGACTTTTACACTCCAATACCCAGACATATTGTTCCCTGGGAAATCTCAATATATTAATTCCCCTATCCCTCAGGACGTCTCCATTAACAGAAGTATTAATTCAATTAATCCTATTAGCTGGAGAAATGTAGGCAAACGCTTAAAAGAAGAAAGTCCCGACATACTAATAGTGCGTTATTGGCTCCCATTTATGGCTCCTGCACTTGGGACTATTTGCAGGATTGTTCGCTCAAACAAACACACCAAGGTTATCTGCCTAGCTGACAACATAATACCTCACGAGAAACGTATTGGAGACACACTTCTTACTCACTATTTTATAAATAATATTGATGCACTTGTTGGCATGTCACAATCCGTGCTTGACGATGTCGACAGCTTAAATGGCAAACTTCCTCATGCTTTATGTCCGCATCCTCTCTTTGACAATTACGGACAAAAAACCGACATGAAAGAGGCAAAAGAAGATCTCAACCTTGATCAGCACACACACTATCTCTTATTTTTTGGAATTATAAGAGAATATAAAGGACTTGACCTTATACTCAACGCCATGGCAGACAGGAGAATAAAAGAACTTCCGGTAAAACTACTCGTAGCAGGAGAATACTATGCTAAATCAGAGCCATATATGGAATTAATAGAAAAATTAAATCTTAGCGACAATGTTGTGTTGCATAATGAATTTATTCCCGAAAACAAAGTAAGTGCATATTTTGGAGCTTGCGACATGGTTGTCCAACCATATAAATCCGCCACACAGAGTGGCGTTACCCAAATTGGATATCATTTCGAGAAACCAATGCTCGTCACAAATGTAGGCGGACTAGCAGAAATCATCCCCGACCAAGTGGTGGGTTATGTAAGCGAGCCGAATGCCAATGCTATTGCTGATGCAATTGTAGATTTCTACGCCAGCAATAGAAAAGAACAATTCGAGAAAAATGTCGTAGAAGAGAAAAAAAGATTCTCTTGGAAACGTATGGTGGATACATTTATTAATGTTGCCAACGAAATGAACAAATAGGTTCTATAAAGTTAAATTATCTACGACAAACTCACCCCTTTCAGGGTTATATAGAAAGACTCATCATTCATTTCAATGGGCAGTTTTACTTTTACCATTAAACTATACAGCTTAATAATCAATTTCTTCTATTATTATAGACAGACTCTAAATAGATCTATCAATACAATGAGAATAAAACACAAAATCATAATGATACTACTGGGCTACCTTGTAGCATCTTGCACCTCCCAACCCAATGAACAACACCTCCAACAAGGAGACTTACTATTTCAGTCGGCAGGCTCGTCGTCGTTGTCGCAGGCTATTGACGAGGTTACACAAACAAACTCTGCAACACATTTTTCGCATTTAGGTATGGTAAGAATCAAGTCCGACAGGAGTCTCGTCGTAATGCACGCAAGTACAGAAAATGGAACTTGTGAGATATCGTTAAACGATTTTCTAACGCCAAAAGAAAAGAAAGTCCAAACAGTGCTTTATCGCCTTAAGACTTCTTGGCAATACGCTATCCCTAAGGCAATTGTCCGAGCTGAGAACATGCTCAATAAGCCTTATAATTTCAGTTACATATTGTCAGACTCAGCTCATTATTGTTCTGAATATATATTTAAAGCATTTCAAGAAGATTCCATATTCATATTAAATCCGATGACTTTTAAGAACCCTAAAACAGGCAAGTTCCTAGATAACTGGACACAACACTACAAAGATTTGGGAGTAGAAATACCAGAAGGAAAACTTGGTTGCAATCCAAACGGCATGGCTACATCCAAAAAACTCGAATGCTTGGGAGAACTAACATTCAAACATATGAATTGAAGATAATATGATAAAACAAATAACACTGGTTGCTCTTGGAGGAGGCATGGGAAGTGCTTTACGCTACCTATCTTCGCTTTGGTTTACAAAACATTTCTCTTATGCTTTCCCTATAGGAACTTTTGCAGTAAATATTGTGGGCAGTTTTATTATAGGACTCCTAATCGGTTTGTCAACATGTTATGATATCTTTGACAAGGAATTACGCCTTTTATTGATTGTCGGATTCTGTGGAGGATATACAACTTTCTCTACCTTCTCCTTGGATAGCTTAAAGCTATTTGAGAATGGAGACTATTGGCCCTTTGCACTATACATAGTATCTAATATCACTCTCGGAATTTTAGTTGTGATAGGTGGCAATATACTAGCCAAGTCAATAATATCAGTTATGACATAGAATAGGAGTTGGTGATTTTCGAGGCACTGTAAAAGCGAACAGCAACACCACTATCAATACACATAAAACGAGCAATAAACCTATTTGACGTCTATTGATAAAATTGAGAGCCTGAAGTAGCCTCTATCTATTTCCAAAAAGCATGGAAATGATGAACTGGACCATGTCCCCTTCCTATCTGATATTTAGCTCCTTTTGCAATAGCCTCATTAATATATTCCTTAGCAGAACGGACGGCATTGTTAAGATCTAAGTCTTTTGCCAAAAAAGATGCAATAGCAGATGACAAAGTGCACCCCGTACCATGCGTATTCTGTGTCGCTATACGCCTAGATTTCAATTCAATAATTTCGTCTGTCTCAGCATTATAAAAAACATCTATGAGCTCGTCTCCTGTTAGATGCCCCGCTTTTAGAAGTATTGATGCGCGAATATCTCTCGTCATTGCTCTCACTGCTTCAATCAGGTCTGCCTGGCATTTTATCTCTTGTCCTGACAAAATTTCCGCTTCAGGAATATTTGGAGTGATTACACGAGCTATTGGCATCAGCTCTCTTTGGAGTGTCAGTACTGCCTCATCCATTAGCAAGCTATCTCCAGAGGTAGCAAACATGACAGGGTCTAATACAATATTGCGAACCTTGTGCAAAGTCAGTATATTTTTGATTCCCAGTATAAGTTCAGACGAGTGCAACATTCCAATTTTAATAGCATCTGTGCCAATATCGTCAAGAACTGAGCTTATCTGACCAATCACAAAACTCAGAGGAATGGGATGTACTCCATAAACCCCTACTGTGTTTTCGTCAACAACGGCGGTTATGGCACTCATACCAAAACACCCACAAGCCGACATTGTTTTCAAGTCAGCTTGAATACCTGCACCCCCACTAGGGTCGCTTCCTGCAATAGTTAAAACTCTCTTATAATCCATTATTAATCATAGTAAATTCAACGGTAGAAACATGCGATTCTATCTACAAATTTATAGAATAAATCTTTAGGATTTTTAAAATTTTAATTTTAGTTCGCTCCCCCCTAAAATCAAATCCATTTTCCAAATGCCAAAGCTCTATTTATTAAAGAAGGCGAACACATAGGTTAAACACTGCCTTTCGGAGTCTAATTTTCTATCTCAAACTCCCAATATACAGAACGACAAGCTTTGGCACTTAATATATACAGCTCAAACTCTTGGCATTATGAGCAGACACTAATTTAACCCGAGACATGCATTAGTCCACCCACTACGTGCTTCAATGCATGTTTCCGACGAAGCTTGTTTATTGAATCGACACACATTGATATTTCATCATGGACTCAGCTTTTTTTATTATTTTTGTTTCCTATAAAATTATTTATTTTTCCAAGCAACAATTACAATGACATTTTTTATTGACCAAACACATATTGAAGAAGTTCAAAATATACTTAAGTTCAACAGCTCTCCCAATACAAACGACTTAATTATTGCAAGCATAACCATAATCTTATCGATAATCTTATATTTTGTTGCCAAACTAACAATTGGACGAATAATAGTTCCCATCATCAAAAACAGTAAAACAAGATGGGACGACACATTGGTAGACAATAGTGTTTTCAGAACTCTTGCGCACCTTATTCCTGCTACAATTATTCTATTTACAGCTCATCTGTACCAAAACGAAACCATACAAATAATAAGTAGTAAAACGGCTAAGATTTACACCTTAATATTCGTAGCACTACTCATTTACAGGATTCTAAATGCCCTGAACGACATGTTCAAACTCAGTAAATTATCCAAGCGCTTGTCAATTAAAGGATATATACAAATGGGGCAGATCCTATCGCTATTTGTTATATTATTGCTGATATATTCAACTATAACTGGAACAAACATGTCCAAGATACTTACGGGCATGACAGCAATGGTCGCTATACTAATCTTAGTCTTTAAAGACTCAATCTTAGGTATAGTTTCCAGTATTCAGATTGCCATAGACAACTCCATAGAACCTGGCGACTGGCTGACCATACCATCTCATAATGCTGACGGAGAAGTGCTTGAGATAGGTTTACTATCGGCAAAAATTCAGAATTGGGACAAGACCATTTCGTCAGTCCCCACATATTCCCTCATTACAGACTCGTATCAAAACTGGCGAGGGATGCAAGAATCTGGAGGTAGACGAATTAAGAGAAGTATATTTATTGACGCTAACAGTGTCAAATTTTGCGACGAGAACTTACTTAATAAATTAAAAGGACTAAAGTCTATAAACTCTTATATAGAAAAAAAGCAAGAGGAAATCAACTCGTTCAACAGCAAGAATAATATATCTTCCAATGATTTAAGTATCGGCAATGGAAGGAGACAAACAAATTTGGGAATTTTTAGAGAGTACCTGACACAAATGCTCATGGAACACCCAGACATAAACAAGGAGATGACATTGATGGTACGCCAACTAGACCCCACAGAAAAAGGCATTCCTTTGGAAATATACGCTTTTAGTGGCAACAAGGAGTGGATCAGGTACGAGGCTATACAGGCCGATATTTTCGACTTCATATTTGCAAACATAAGAACCTTCGAACTACAGATATTCCAAAACCCTTCCGGTTCCGATTTAAAAAAACTGACTAACTAGAGTCTATCTGTAAATCCAATATCTGAGTTACGTCAGGGTTGAGGGTATATTAAGAGTTTAAGCTTGACTTGCAATAATACCAACCCTACCTTTTGGAGCTTTACTTTCTAGTCCAGACTCTTAACTTCAGACTTCAGACTCCCGACACGATAATAAAGCACTGGGAATAAGGGGTGCAAGCTCATGTTCAGCCTATGATAATGAGGCTTTTGTCGTTTTCGCTCCAATGCCTTGCGATGAGCTAAGATGTCATTATACTTTCCACTGCGCCTATCGCAATTGCATTTTAACTCCCTACTGACGGTACTATTGTTTACATCTAACCCTCGCTATATCTTTTTGCGAGTGTTTTTCTTGCAACATCGCATAAATAGTGCACCTTCGACTTTCGGTTAAATATTTCCTATCTGCAAGCTTATTCTTTGAACGGACATAGGCGAAGATAGTAACATTTACCCATTCAGCAGAACGAAGGAGAGATTTCTCTCTTTTTCCTCTCTGAAAAATAAATATATCATTCTCTATGTCAATAGCCCAGGAGAAAAAGTTGCATTCTACAAATTGAACTCAAGATAATTTTTCCGAAAATGTTAATACCAATTACAATTTTTGCATTGCAAAAAAACTTGCAGATTTTGGGATACATGTAAAGGTTGCAGTCCTATTTTTTTTTACAGACACCATTGCCTCGTGCATAAAAAATCATTACATTTGCGGGGTTAAATAAAAAGTAAATTATATCCAGATGAGTTCATTTGCAACAATACTAGGAAAGTTATTTGGCAATAAGTCAGATAAAGACATAAAGAAAATTATGCCTTTGGTCGAAAAGATAAACAAAGAGTATGATAGTTTAGTTACACTATCTCACGACCAACTCAGGGAGGAAACCGATAAATTAAAGCAAACAATTAGAGAAGCTACGTCCGACGAAGAAAACCAGATCTCAGAGTTAAAAGTAAAAGCCGAGAACGCAGAGGTAGACGAAAGCGAAGAGCTATTTGCAAAAATTGATAAGCTCGAAGAAGCAATCTTAGAAAAGCTAAAAGACATCTTGTTAGAAATTTTGCCAAAGGCTTTTGCAATCATGAAAGACACTGCACGACGTTTTGCCGAAAATACCGAAATAGAAGTAAGCGCAAGAGAGTACGATAGACAATTAGCAACCGAACGAAACAGCATAGAAATAAAAGGCGAAACAGCAGTGTGGCACAATAGCTGGGAGGCTGGTGGCAACATGACTACTTGGTCGATGATTCATTATGATGTTCAACTTATCGGTGGAATTGTTCTCCATGAAGGCAAGATAGCGGAGATGGCAACAGGAGAGGGAAAAACCCTCGTTGCAACTCTACCCGTATTTCTTAACGCCCTTGCTGGACGAGGTGTCCACATTGTTACAGTAAACGACTATCTATCTAAACGAGATGCCGAGTGGATGGGGCCTCTATACGAGTTCCATGGTTTATCGGTAGACTGTATAGATAAACACTCACCCAATTCAAAAGAAAGACGTCAAGCATATCAATCAGACATCACCTTCGGTACAAACAACGAGTTCGGCTTCGACTACCTACGTGATAACATGGCAATTAACATCGAAGACTTAGTACAACGCACTCATCACTTTGCCATTGTCGATGAAGTAGACTCGGTGTTGATAGACGATGCTAGAACGCCTTTGATAATAAGTGGTCCAGTTCCAAAAGGCGATCAACACGAGTTCAACGAACTAAAACCACAAATAGACAAGCTAGTGGCAAAACAACGTCAGCTGACTACCCAATTACTATCCGACTCGAAAAGACTTCTAAGCAAAGAAGATGCTACCAAACAAGAGAAAGAAGAAGGCGCTCTATTTTTACTTAGAGCTCACAAAGGATACCCAAAATACAAACCTCTGATTAAGTTCTTAAGCGAACCAGGCATGAAAGATCTTATGCACAAAACAGAGAACTTCTATATGCAGAATAATAATGAGAAAATGCATATAGTTACTGACCCTTTGTTTTTCGTGATAGAGGAAAAAATGAACTCGGTCGAGCTAACAGACAATGGGGTTGAACTTATTTCTACGGATGTCTCTGATAGTAAGTTCTTTGTTATGCCAGACATCGGAGCAGAAGTGGCAGAAATAGAAAAATCATCCTTATCTGACGAAGATAAGATAGAAAAAAAAGACTCTCTCATCCAAGACTATGCAGTAAAATCAGAAAGAGTACACACAATCAACCAACTCCTCAAAGCATACACCATGTTTGAGCGCGATGTTGAGTATATCGTAAGCGACAACAAGGTCCTCATTGTTGACGAACAAACAGGACGTATCATGGATGGTCGAAGATATTCCGACGGCTTGCACCAAGCCATCGAAGCCAAGGAGAATGTAAAAGTAGAGGCAGCAACACAAACATACGCAACTATCACTCTTCAAAATTATTTCCGAATGTACAACAAACTATCGGGAATGACTGGAACAGCAGAAACCGATGCGGGGGAATTCTGGAATACATACAAACTTGATGTAGTAGTAATTCCAACAAACAAACCCATTAAGAGAGACGATAGAAATGATCTGATATTTCTGACAAAACGCCAGAAATACAAGGCAATAATAGATGAAATATTAAGACTTACCGAAGCAGGTAGACCAGTACTAGTTGGAACTACTGCCGTTGACGTATCTGAAGCGCTAAGCAAAATGCTCAAATTACGAGGTATTCAGCACAATGTATTAAATGCCAAATTGCATGCCAGAGAAGCCGATGTCGTGGCAGAAGCAGGTTTTAAAGGAGCAGTTACCATTGCAACCAACATGGCAGGACGCGGTACAGACATCAAACTTAGCGACGAGGTAAAAAAAGCAGGCGGACTTGCAATTATCGGTTCAGAAAGACACGAATCGCGCCGAGTCGACCGTCAGCTACGTGGTCGTGCTGGTCGTCAGGGCGACCCAGGTTCTTCGCAATTCTTCATATCAGCAGAAGATAACCTAATGCGTTTATTTGGTGAAAACCGAATGTATAAAATACTATCCATCAGCATGAAGGAGGACGACGACCCCGTAGAAAGCAAGATGCTAAACGGAATGGTGGAAAAAGCGCAGAGACGTGTGGAAGAAAATCATTTTGGTTCAAGAAAAAGACTCTTGGACTACGACAAAGCAATGCAGTCGCAAAGAGAAGTTATATACAAACGTCGTAAAAATGCACTATTTGGAGACAGGCTAGATGCAGACCTAATGAACATGCTTTACGACACTGTATATGGCATAACTTCTGAATACCAAGAACTAAGGGATTACAATGGGTTCAAATTAGAAACACTAAAAACGCTTGCTCAAGAATCAGAAATTACTGAAGATGAGTTTCTAAGCACCAAAATAGACACCTTGGTAGAAAAAACTTTCAGCCAGATACTTAGCGGATATAAACGGAAACAAAATTCAATAGCTGAAAAAGCAAGTCCAGTAATTGAGGATGTCTACACAAATCACGGCTCTAAATACACAAACATTGTCGTTCCTATTTCTGATGGCAACGGAGTGTACAATGTTATAACAAACCTTGAGAAAGCCCACAAATCGCACTGCAAAGAGCTTGTGCGATCTTATGAAAGACAACTCAGCCTACGTCATATCGATGACGCATGGAAAGAACAACTCCGTAAACTCGACGATTTAAAACAATCTGTGCAAAGTGCTGTATACGAACAGAAAGATCCCGTGCTAATCTACAAGAAAGAAGCCTATGATTTGTTTAAGGACATGATTACCAATGTAAACTATGATATCATAGCCTCATTGATGCGTGCTCATATTCAAGAAAGTCCCGACAACGAGGTGCACGAAGGTCAACGTCAACATACTGATATGAGCAGGATGCAAACAAGTAGAGAAGCCAATGATGAAAAAGCCAGACGACAAAGACAACTACAGAGGAACTCCACACAAAAGCAAGTTACTCAGCCTATAAAGTCTGAAAAAGTAGTCGGCAGAAATGAATCATGCCCCTGTGGTAGCGGCAAAAAATACAAACATTGTCACGGTAAATAAATAAGATATGTATGATTTTTTATTGAGTATAAATTGGAACGTCAGCCCTTTTATTTTCGAGACTTCTGTCTATAGTCTCCGTTGGTACACCCTACTATTTGCCCTTGGCTTTTATATAGCATACAAACTTGGCTTGAAAATGTATGCCCTTGATGGTGTGGCAGAGGAGAAAATGGACAAACTTATGGTTTATATTTTCGTTGGCACAGTCTTTGGCGCAAGAATAGGTCATTGTGTGTTTTATGAATGGTCTTATTACAAGGACCATATTGCAGAAATTATACTGCCTTTCAGAACGACTGTCAATGGAGTTAAATTCACTGGTTATCAAGGACTGGCAAGTCATGGCGGTGCCATAGGTATATTACTTGCAATGCTTATTTATACAAAAAAAGTGTCAAAAACATCTATCTGGTGGGGCTTAGACAGGGTCGTTGTCCCCACTGCCCTCGTCGGAGCGATGATACGCTTGGGCAATCTTTTCAATTCGGAAATTTATGGCATACAAACGTCATTACCTTGGGGCATGGTGTTTGAAAGAAATGATGAAACTGTTACCAAGCATCCAACACAAATATATGAATCGCTTTGCTATCTATTATCTTTTTTTATATTAGCCCACTTGTTCTGGAAAACAGACAAACGGAAGGATGAGGGGTACATTACAGGATTGTTTTTTATTCTAATATTCACTGCTCGTTTCTTTATAGAGTTCATAAAAGAAAACCAAGAAACATTTGAGGCAAACATGGCGCTAAACATGGGTCAATGGCTGAGTATACCATTTATATTGTTGGGGATATACTTGATATTTACATCTACAAAACGCCCATCATCATTGAAAACATCAAAGAAATAGAAATGTGCTAGCTAGGGTCCGTCTATAAAGTCCAATATTTGCGTTATGCTCACTCTGCGAATTAGTCGTTTATACAAGTAAACTCCCAATTCACAAACTCCCAGTATACATAACGACAAGCCTTGATATTTAACTTTATAGTTCAGACGCCCTACATTATGGACAAACGCTAATTAT
Source organism: Bacteroidales bacterium (assembly GCA_047974415.1). Lineage (GTDB taxonomy): Bacteria > Bacteroidota > Bacteroidia > Bacteroidales > Prolixibacteraceae > JBKEAJ01. The sequence goes on from JBKECH010000030.1 coordinate 25,373, forward strand.
ACATTTCCTGTATATGACAGTATCGAGTAAAAAGAATTTCTGACTTTCATGACAAAGACATATCTTCCTACACTAAAGGTGCTTAGCACTCAACAAGCAATTATCTCAGCCGCCTATTTAATATGTATAGGAGTAGCTACTCTTTGTGGCGAATCGGTTATACCATTTATCTATTCCATTGCAATTAGTGGCTCTGTAGCTCTGGCTCTGGCTTTCCTAACTCGTGGTGCCGACATTAATAAGTCTACCGACCGAAAAGGGGCCTTTCTGACAGTTTCTTTATCTTGGCTAACACTATCTCTATCAGGAGTATGCCCCTATATATTTTCAGGATATATACCCCACTTCGTAGATGCTTTTTTTGAATCTGCTTCGGGCTTCACAACAACTGGATCCTCCATTCTATGTGACATCGAAGCATTACCCAAATCCATCCTGTTCTGGCGTAGTATGACACACTGGATTGGAGGTATTGGTATAATTGTATTGGTAATACTTGTGATGCCAAAAATGAGACTGGGAGGTAATCATCTTTTTTCTATGGAGTCGTCGCTACAAGAAAAAATTAGCCCCAAGATTAAGTCTGTCGGACAAAAACTACTAGTTATATACCTTACACTAACCTTTTTAGAAATATTATTCTTGACACTTGGAGGGATGAATCTCTTCGAAAGTGTTACCCATGCTTTTGGCACCGTTGCCACAGGTGGCTTCTCGCCAAAGAATGATAGCGTAGCAAGCTATTCACCGTACATACAGTACGTTATAATGACATTTATGTTCCTCGCAGCTATTAATTTTTCAATATACTATTTCGTAGTTGTCGGAGGATGGAAAAAGATCTTTAGAAATGACGAACTAAAATTCTATGTGGGAGCAACGGCTATACTAGGTATTGCAATAACACTAATACTCTTTTACGAAACCGACATGGGACTAGAAGAATCCTTCAGAGAGTCCTTCTTCCAAGTAATATCAACCATATCGTGCACTGGCTTCGCCTCGGCTGATTATCTACGGTGGCCACAAATTGCATTTGTCCTAATTTTTTTGATGATGTTCCTAGGAGGGAGCACTGGGTCCACCACTGGAGGTATAAAGATGGGAAGGCATTTGGTAATGTACAAAAGCATAATAAAACAATTCAAACAGCTACGCTCTCCCAACGGTGTTTTTAATATATCGCTAAACGGCAAAGCCTTAGACCAAGACTCTAGCTTCTCGGTGCTGACTTTCATAATTTTGTACATGGTAGTTTTTGTCGTTGGAACTCTTATTGTAATGATATCTGGACTCGACGTAATTTCGGCAGCGTCATCTGTGGCTACATGCATGGCAGGTATAGGTCCAGGGTTCGGTTCTGTAGGTCCAGCAAATAACTTTGCCCACATACCAGAAATTACAAAGGTTATTCTTCCTGTAATTATGATAATTGGCAGACTTGAAATATATACGTTCTTGATCTTATTTAGCAAATCATACTGGAAAGCATAGCAGTTATCTCTCATAAAAATTATCAATGTTCGGGTTGTTGCTTTTGCAAAATTCTTTAACGAATTTTGCCCTCGTTCTCTAGTTAATATTTATCCATAATATATCAAGAGTCTGAACTAGAAGGTTAAATATCAAGTCTAGAACATAACTGCAAACATTATAAATAAAAAAAAGAAGATGAATAACATAATACTTACAATATTTGGAGCCTCTGGCGACCTTACGAAAAGAAAACTCGTACCATCGCTCTATGAACTTTATAAAGACACCTTGCTCCCACCTGATTTTAAGGTGCTAGGGCTGGGCAGAACAAAACTTAGCGACAACGAGTTCCGAGACCATATCTCAGAATTTTTACCTGCTGACGAGAACATTAATATTTTCCTTGACAAATTGCACTACCTTCCAATAAACCCTGAAGACACAAACGACTACTCCTTGGTAACAGAAAAATTAGACGAACTTGGCGCAAGTAAAACCGAGGCGCGAAAGGTGTTTTATCTTTCCACCCCCCCAAAACTATACGGGCCTATTGCTTGCAACCTAGACAAAAGCAAATTGGCAAAACGAAACGATAAAAACTCGAGGGTAATTATAGAGAAACCCTTCGGCGTAGACTTGGGAAGTGCAAGAAAGCTAAACAAACAACTCCTACAATATTTACACGAAGAACAAATATATCGCATAGATCACTACCTAGGAAAGGAATCTGTGCAGAATCTATTGGTAACTCGCTTCTCCAACGGTATCTTCGAACCAATCTGGAACAGAAACTTTATAGAAAGTGTAGAAATTACCTCCTGCGAAGCCCTTGGTGTAGAGAAACGCGGCGGATACTATGACCATGCAGGAGCCTTGCGCGACATGGTGCAAAACCATTTGCTCCAATTGGTGTCTCTTGCTGCTATGGAGCCCCCAACCGAAATAAATGCAACAAGCATAAGAAACGAAACGCTGAAAGTTATACAATCTTTACGCCCTCTTTCAGAGCAAGATATAAAAGAAAACATAATAAGAGGTCAATACATATCATCAAATATAAAAGGAAAACAACAAGCTGGATACAGGGAAGAATATGGAGTGGATAGCAATTCTCGCACAGAGACTTACCTTGCCATGAAATTCTACATTGACAACTGGAGGTGGGCAGACGTTCCATTCTACCTGCGCACAGGGAAAAAACTGCCAACAAGAGTTACAGAAATTGTTATAAACTTCAAACGAACTCCTCTGCATCTTTTTGGAAAAAACAACAAGGCATCTAGAAATCAACTCATCCTGCGCATACAACCAGACGAAGGCATTCTGTTGAAATTTGGAATGAAAGTGCCTGGCGGAGGCTTCAATGTACAAACGGTAAATATGGACTTCAGATACAGTCAACTAGCTGACATACACATGCCTACAGCCTACGCCAGACTGCTATTAGATTGCTTCCAAGGCGATGCAACCCTCTACACACGTGGAGACGCCATCGAAGAATCGTGGAAATTTGTACAGCCCATAATCGACTGTTGGAAGACCGACAATGCCGTCCCAATTTATGGATACCCTGCTGGAACATGGGGACCCGAACAAGCAGAAAGACTTAGGGAGCACGACGAATGGAGGTACCCTTGCAAAAACCTTACAAGCGACGGAGATTACTGCGAGTTATAAGATGACTGGAAGCCTTAAACTTTCAATTTTAACATAGGGCAGATATTGATCTTTATAGACGGAATTCTAAATAAATCTGACAACTAGAAACAAAAGATAAACACATGGAAGATATAGTAATACTGGGAATAGAATCATCGTGCGACGATACATCCGCAGCAATAATAAGAAACAATAGAATCCTGAGTAACTGTATTGCCAACCAAAGCATACACGAAAAATACGGTGGTGTCGTACCCGAATTAGCATCTAGATCGCACCAACAAAACATTGTCCCCGTAGTCGACCAAGCCATCAAACAAGCAGGCATATCGAAGTCTGAAATTTCAGCAATAGCCTTTACACGAGGTCCTGGCCTACTAGGCTCACTACACGTAGGAACATCTTTCGCAAAAGGTTTTGCACTGTCGCTAGGCATACCAATAATTGATGTAAACCATCTGATGGGCCATGCTCTTGCTCTATATATAGACGATGATAGCAAGAACTATGCCCCCCCTCCATTCCCTCACCTATGCCTACTGGTATCAGGAGGCAATTCGCAAATTATTCACGTAAAAGACCCATATACTTTTGAAATTATCGGAAAAACCATTGACGATGCCGCTGGCGAGGCATTCGATAAATGCGCAAAGGTACTAGGACTTCCATACCCCGGAGGACCACACATCGACCGGCTGGCAAAGGATGGCAATTCCAACGCCATCGTTTTGGCAAAACCAAAAGTTGCAGACTACAACTATAGTTTTAGCGGACTGAAAACATCATTCCTATACCACCTTCGCGACAATTTGAAAGAAAATCCCAACTACGCCGAGGACAACAAAGCAAATCTCTGTGCATCGCTACAAAAAACCATAATTGAAATACTACTAAACAAGCTGGAAAAAGCCGCTAATGACTATAACATAAAAGACATTGCTATAGCTGGAGGCGTATCTGCCAACTCAGGATTGCGAAGTGCTTGTACAAAAATGGGAGTTAAATTCTCGTGGAATGTATATCTCCCTAAGCTGTCTTTCACTACCGACAATGCGGCGATGATTGCTATGGCTGGATATTACAAATACAAAAAAGGTGATTTTTGCAACATAAAAAAAGCCCCATTCTCAAGAGTGAAAGCATAAAGTAACAATCGTACTACTCATATCTTTCGCATACAATTACTTCTATATACCACTTTGCACTATGCTGATTCTCAATTCTGTTATTCCCCCTAATTTTGAGCCACCCCATAAGGTATCCTAAAAAAAAAAAGAGTATTCTTTAATCCCTATAAATATTTTCTATATCCTCGGTGATCTCAATATACAAAACTATTGATGATATTTGTAGGCAAATTAATCACAAATATAAAAATATGAAGAAAAATAAATCTTTCAACCTGATAATCTTACTTGCAATGGTACTATCAGTTCCTTTTTTAGGAAATTGTGTTGGTTCAGCAAAAGCCAAAGGTCATACTTTCAGCGAACTGCCATATGCTTACGATGCCCTTGAGCCTTACATCGATGCGCAAACAATGGAGCTACACTACAGCAAGCACCACAAAGGCTATTTCACAAAGTTTACCGACGAAATAAAAGGTTCAGAGCTAGAGACTTCCTCAATGGAGAATATCTTTGCGAACATAGAGAAATACAGCAAAGGAATAAGAAACAATGGTGGCGGATACTACAACCACTCGCTGTTTTGGGCAAATATGAGCCCCAATGGAGGCAACCCATCCAAAGAAATTCTTGAAGCTATAAATGCTAAATTTGGCTCTTTGGAAAACTTTAAAACCGAATTTGCAAAACAAGCGACCACACAATTCGGCAGTGGATGGGCATGGCTTATTGTAAACAAAAAAGGAGAATTGGAAACATGTCTCACTGCAAACCAAGACAACCCCCTAATGTCGACATCCGACACACAAGGCACTCCCCTACTTGCCCTTGATGTATGGGAACATGCTTACTATTTAAAATACCAAAACAAGAGAACTACGTATATAGATGCGTTCTGGAACGTCGTTAATTGGAATGAAGTAAACCGTAGATTTGAAAATGCGACTAATAAATAATTCGCTCTAAAATAAACCATTAAAAAATGTGGCTCTATGTCGAATAGAGTGGGTGAGATTTGGAAACTAAAAAATCATTAGGCCTACCAAGCCAAAACTTTTCGAAGAAAACACTTGATACACCCTCTATCAAGCCAAAACTTTTCGAAGAAAGCGCTTGATACACCTTCTACCAAGATAAAACTTTTTAAAGAAACGTTACGCCAAAATGCTCTTTTGTGTTGCAATTCGAATACTTTTTCTATTTTCCATTAAAGTCTACCCACCACATTCGACATAGAGCCAA
>JBKECH010000141.1:0-7763 GCA_047974415.1 Bacteroidales bacterium
CATGTTTCCGCCAATTGTAGTACCTGCTGGAGTGGTGTTTGCCACACCCAATATATTGCCTACCTTGTCGAACGAATAAGCATTATCCATAAAGGTTACACGTTGGTTTTTGGCTTGCAAGCCTTGCAGACGGCGCCTTTTCGGGTCGTAGTTGTAGGTGGTCTCTGTGCCGTTGCAGTATTTAATGTAGCTGCGTTGACCGAACTTGTCGTAGCCGATGTCTTGCACGTAGTTGTAGCCGTAGGATTTGTTGCCTGTCAGGCCTTGCAGCTGACCGCTTGCATCGTAGTGGTAAGAAAGTTTCTCCTTGTCGGGATAAATCATCTCTTGCACCCGATTCCAAGAATCGTACTTCCAACTCATCTCAAAGGTGGCTACGGCGTGGTTCGGAATGATGTGCGTGCGCCTTACTTTCGTCAGTTCACCCATCAGTCCATAATAAAACTCCTGCGCACCGCTGGCATCTTCTTGAAGTGCTAGTCGGCCACGACGATTGTGCGTGGCATCGGCATCGGGCAACGTGATTTGTTTGATTCTGTCCATCATTCAATATGTGCTACTTCAAATTCAAATCCCGTAAGTTTCTCCTCTATCACCATCTGTCTAAATTTTTGAGAACACAAATAAATTGGCTCAGGACGTAGCAAACCTCGTCTTACTCCTATCTTCTGTTTGCTCGCAAAAAAGTCGTATTTTTTGATTGAAGGACTATCTAATACATAAGCTTCTGATAGCAGGTTTAATCCGATGGTGTGACCTTTCGGACATTTGTAAATCTCTTTTTCAAACTTAACAGGATAGCCGCCTGACAAAGTAAATTCAACACCCTCACTACCTTCTGAAAAATCAAATGGGTTCACTCCTGCAACGGTATTCCTTGTTAGGTCTAATTCAGAAGATGCGATTAACTGATAGCAACCCGAAGCTCCTTTGTTAAAAACTACAGGTTCTAACACTGCTCCTTTCAAACCTCTTTGCTTAAAGACTTCTACAAATTTTTCTGACACCACCACTTCTCCTGCTATTGTTCTCGCTATATCTTTTTTCGGAATAGAGTTCTTCTTTAATGTCAGTAGGCTGATTTGGGTTCTGTTTGCTCCGCAAATTTCACAAGCCATTGTTTCATCATAAATAGTTTCACATTCTTCTCCCGCTGGCTCGAACATCGCTTTTATTTTCATTTGCAAAAGCTTAGCTTTTTCGAATTCTTTCTTACTGTACTTCCGTTTAATTTGCCAACCAAAGAAAAAGCCCTCATCGTATTTTTCTTTTACTCTTTTAGATATAATTGGAATTTGATTATACCTAGGATCATCTTTTGACAACTCAACAATCTTTATAGACTTCGAAAATTGCCCTAGATCTCTTCCCTCGTCTCTCTTAAAAAGCAAATGGGCGTAATCATAATTTATTCTCAATTCTAATATTTCTATCATTGTCGTTTGGTTTTAATAAACTGATGGCAATGGATACTTTGAGTAAACCTGCTTCATAATTTCTAGCATCGTTTCCTCTCCAGGTCTAGGTAAGCCATATTGATAAAGACCTCTAAATTCGTTGGTAATTACTTGGTGATATGCGGCATCTAATGGAACTAATGTTTGTTTCTTTGCACCCCCTAAATATTGGGGCGCAGGATGATGCAATTCTATCTTACCCGCTTTCTTGGGGTATAGCTTCTGTGCGGCCTTTACTAGGTCATCAGAATATTTAACTCCTCCCCTCCTTGGCGACAAAACCACAGCTGCCGACCAGCTCTCCACACTAGTTGCTTGATTAAGTACTCTTGCGCCTAAAGCTTTACCATGTGTACTTAGCGAGGGATTCTGCATAAAGTTAGCAAAAGCTTCTTCCTCATTGCTGTACTTATGGTACAAATCTAGTAAATTATTATCACCTGTGGAAATTATTTCTCCACCTGGTTATTTCGGTTCGAATGGTGCCACCCATTTCGGTTTAACAGTGCCAGTGATTTCGGTTCAAACCGTGCCATGTTTTTTCTTTCTTTTGGAGGGGTGGTCGTGGGCTAAAATGAGCTATGCATTACGGTTCGTTTTGTGCCACTGAAAGAGAATTGCCTGAGGGGCAAAACTGTGTCAGCCCAAGGATTCATCCTTGGGTATAATATTTAATCCCAAACATACTGTTCATTATATGCTATTTTATACTTCTCAAGAAACAAGCGCAATTCATCTTTAAAGTTGGTCTTTTTATGATGTTCTGGCTGATTCATGATGTAATGTTTCACCACATCAACATTCGAAACACTCACTGAAAAAGCAACATAACCACCCTGCCATTCAAAATTCAATATGCCCTTTCCTTTCAACCACATCGAAGAAGGTGCTTTTATTTTTGAAACTAATTGAGCTATTGTTATTGTCCTTCTTTTCATGTTTTAGGGGGGCAGCATGTGACGGAATGGCAGATAAATGTCAACTGTTTTTTTTATGCGCCGGTATATCCAATTATTGCTCCCCCCCCCCTTAAGACTACGAATATTGTCCTTTTAGGACATTGCCAACCAAGCTTTTTAATTCACGGTTTTATCCCCACAATTTTTCCGTCTTGCATAATCACCAATTCGCTATTTTTTTCTTTCTTAAACTCTATCAACTTCTCATAGGTCTTCTCCAAACCTCTCATGACTTTATCTTTAAAGTCGTCTGTTTTAATCTTATTAGCCATAATATTTCATTAATTGGTTATACCTTCCTTCGTGAATAACTTCAATATCTTCTGAGCTAACTTTTCGAGCAATTAATTTTCGCCTGCCATAAGAATTATCTAAAATCAACGCCTCATCAACTAAATCTAAATAAATACCCACTAAATTTCGAATGCCGTTTTTATACCTTCGTTCAATCACATCTACAGGAATATTATGCCCTCCCTTCTTTTACTCGTATTTCCACTCGCTCTTTGGCAAGATCCACATTCTCCAACCAAAAAAAGAGCAGCTTTACCGTATATCCTTGTTTCTTTGCTTGCAATAGCTTCTTGTGGCTAGCGTAGTTTCAAAAGCAAAAGTTTCATTGTTTTTCAAGAGCTCATTCATCCGATTAAGCATGATTCGTCCAGCCTCAAAAGCTACCCTTTCAGGTTGAAACGGAGAAAGTCCCTTGGCAATTTCATCTGCATTAACAAATTCTCTACATTGCAAAATTTCGGACAGTATCGTGTAAGATGCTGTTGTTTTTCCAGCACCATTACATCCTGCAATCACGTACAATTTTTTATCAAGCTCTTCCATTCATTCCTTTTTACTCCACAAAAATACAAACCAATTACGAATTGGAAGGCTTAAAGCTTACCACCATAGCTGTTTCATTTCTTTATCTACCTTCAAAGATACTATTTTTTCTGTTTTAAGTGCAACTCTTTCAATATTGTCTCACTCGCTTTCAAAGGTGATGTTGTCTTTTTGCTGGTTGATGAACTCGTAGTGGAGGGTGTGGGTTAGTCTTCAAATCCTAGTCGATCTAATACTATTCTATTAGTTATTTTTCTTTTCTTATCAAATACCCATCCCCATTTGTTGAAATATTGGATAGCCGATTTTATATGATACATCAACAACTTATTATTCTTATAGGATCCTTTCTCGTAATTGTGAATCACAGATAGATCTGGATAAAAAACAGTTCTCGAAACTTCCCCAATTCTTCGGCACAAATCCACATCTTCGGCGTACATAAAAAAACGCTCGTCAAATCCCTTTACTTCTTCCAAGACCGATGTTCTCAAAAACATAAAACAACCTGATAACGATGGGACATCCATTTGCTTGTCATATCCTGTGAAGCGCAGTTCATACTTCTCATTCATTTTTACTACTTGGCTTTTAAACGGAGAAAATCGCCTAAAAATCCAATCAGAGGGTGTTGGTAACAATTTACACAGCAACTGAACATCTCCACTCGGATAGACAATCTTTGGCATCACAAAGCCAATCGTCTTGTTATTATTCATAAATTGTTCTAATTGCCCTGCAATCTCCGTTTCGAACAGAATATCAGGATTAATCACCACATGGTAATCTGAATTCAGTGCTATTGATTTTCGAATCCCGATATTGTGCGCTGCACCGTATCCCATATTACCATGACCATATATATACTCAATCTTAGGAGAATAAGAAGCATACTTCCTCAAATCATCTGTGGGCGAATTATCTATTAAATAAAGTCTTTCAATCGAGCTATTACAAGCACACTGCAATACCGTTTGAATATCTTTATCACTCGTTTTATAGGCTACTATTGATGCTGTTATCATACTTTTAGTCTATAATAAAATTTGGTTTATCGCCTGAACTCAAGATCCAACTATATAAATCAATCATATTTTTAGCTGCCATTTTATTTGAATATTTAGTAACTATTAAATTTCTTCCATTTCTTCCCATTTCTTCTCTCTCAGCATCTGATATTGTCAACATGTGCTTTAAAGCACCAACCAATGGGTCTATTCCAACAGCAATATATTGTCCTGCATTATAGGTGTCAATATCCTCCCATGGAGTCCCCTTTGTTGTGATAACAGGTAGACCGCATGCCAAAGCCTCTGCAACAACAAGTCCAAAATTCTCAGTATAGCTTGGAAGAATAAAAAGATCTGACTCTTGGTAAATTTTTATTTTATTTTCTCCAAAAACTTCCCCAACAAATTCAATCTCGTCTTCTAAATTATAATATTTAACAATATCTAAAAGTTTTTGTTTGTAGGCGTAATCTTGAGGCAAACAATTTCCTGCTATTTTTATTGACCAAGACTCTCGTTCTCTTCGTTCTAATTTCGACCATGCTTTTATTAAAATATCCAATCCTTTAATTGGCTGTATTCTAGCTAAAAACAATGCAGTTTTTTTATCTTTCTTTTGTTTTTGACTTGCTCTATATAAATCCGTATCAACCCCTAAAGGAAACTGTGCAATTCTATTTGTCAATCCTAATTCTCTCAGGTTGGCTGTTTCCATGTTAGATGTTGTACATAGGCAATCAGCGTATGACAATATTCTTTTTTGATACATATGCCATCCAATTGCTTTTTTACACCTCTTTTGCATCATAGCTACAGATGTGACTCCTCCATGCAAGGAATGAATATATGGAATTTTTCTGTTCTTGGCAATGATAGCTGAAATGTTAGGTGGATAAGTCCACACACCATTTGCATGTATTATATCGGTTTCGTTGCTCTTCAAAATCTTTTTTAGATTTGAACTATAGCCATTGATTCCAATTTTACTCCTGTCAGCAAAATTCACAATTATATCATCAGAGAATTCTAATGGATTTTGAGACTTCAGGCATACAATACAGACCTCCATCGTTTTTGTTAAGTCTGTCGCAAGATTATGTACAAAAACGGGGATTCCCCCATAATTGGCATCTACATTATAAACTACATGAGTAACTTTCATCTTTTTTTGTTTTTTTACATTCTAATTGAAGCATCAAGAGTAAAAACATATATGGCAGTAAGTTTGTAAAGCCTTTCATATTTCCAGCAAATAATAATATTACAAATGCTAGAGCAAGGAGTACGTCATTCCTGAAATTACTGCCATTAACAACAATATGTTTTGCAAGGTATCTATGAAATAGAAAAAACAAAATTAGGTACAATATCCCACCACAAAAAATAATCCTAATCCACCCTACATCCGTATGCATATAATAGCTACCTCCTGAAGGATCCATAAAATATGCATCTCCTATTACCCAAGTTTTTAGCGTCTCAGGATATGTATTATACATTTGAGATAATTGTTGCAGTGAAGGATCGTTAAATCCTAGTTCGAAAAAACCAAATGCCCACGACACATCAACTATTTCGTTATTAATTAAATAAATTACGATTGCCCCCGTTGTCAGAACAAGGAACAACAGTCCATATATGCTCTTAACTGCTATTTTAAAACTCATCCTTTTAGTTGGTATAATGAATAGCATTGAACATATCGCGCCGACAATAGAAGTCCTAGCAATAAAAATTCCAGTTGCCAAGATTAGTAAATAAATAATCATTCCTAACCCAACATTCATTTTTTTCATCTTCATTAAATAGCTCTGCAATATTAACCCGAAACCTGTCATAATTCCTCCTACAAAAAATTGCCCTTCACCAAAACCATAACTTCGCAGACGACTATCAATCATATATTGACTATAAGCTTCTCTTCCTCCTCCTTGCATCCCAATAATTAGCTCCATTAATCCTGGTACGATTATTCCTAAGAACGCTATCACATTATGAAATAAGATTACATAAACAATTAGCTTATACGCATTATGGATATCATGATTTAAGATCTCACTAATATTACGTGCTGTAAACTTTGAAGCGGCAAAATATAGTAACGTGAGAATTGCAAACTGCACTAACCAAAAGTCACTTTGTAAATTTATACTAGCACTTATAAACGCAATTACAAATAGTAAAAAGCTAAATATAAGAACTCCTCCTGTTAAACGATCTATTTTTAATTTCTCATTCGAAAAGAATAAAGAAATAAAAAACAAGCACCCTATAAACATCCTTGTTTTTAATGAACTTGGAATAAAAACAAAGTCAATGTTAAATAAGTACAAAAACACTAGGAAGAATGCAAATATTTTTTTCAAAAGCATATTACAACGTTATAAAACCATTTTTAGACACTATGAGTTGCTTTGCCACTCTGATAAAATAATAGGGTGTTGTTCTAAGAAAATCAAAAAAAGACTGCATATTTATTTTCTTTAACCCAAAGACTGCATTATTCTTTTCACCCTTCTCAACGGCTTCAACACCATTTCGCCCACTTTATAATTCCTGTTTTGAATGTAAATTGGCATAATCTCTTCTATATTTTCATTCCTTCTTTTACAGGCATCTACAATTACAAAATACTGCCATGATAATGCTTTCAACAAATTGCTTCCTGTAGAAATGCCGCCACTATGTATTCTGTATTTATAGAGAGTCTTATCTAAATGTATGAACCTTCCTGTTTCCTCTAGCTTGTAGTATAAATCTTGGTCGACAGACCTTTTCAAATTGGCAGATATACCTTCTGTCTGTTTATAATTGGCTAGTTTAAAGCTTATGAAATGAAATATGAAATGAATTATTCTGAGATAATCTTGCTCATCTCTATACTTCGTTTTCTTTTCAATTCCTTTTTCTAGTTTTTCATTACAATATAAATAATTGGAATGCACCAAGGAAACCTCGGGATGTTTAGCATGCATTTTCACCATTTCTTCTACAGCTTCAGGCATAAGTGCATCGTCGGGGTCTAAAAAGCCTGCCAGTTCGCCATTTGCCTCTTCTGCGCAACGCCTCTTGGTGTATCCGCAGCCTCCATTCTTATCGTTTTTGAATAGCTTGAAGCGAGTATCACCTTCTATTAATCGCTCGACAATCTCTATGGAGTTATCGGTTGAGCAGTCATCTACAATAATTGCCTCCCAATTATCATATGTTTGCTTTATAACACTGTTGTAACACTCCTCAAAGAAATGTCCATTGTTATAGTTCGCTATTAATATTGAAAACAACGGCTTCTTTTCCATATCTTTCATTTAGGTATTATATATTCTTCTTTCTTCATCATTAATAATATCGCACCTTCGGCGCTAAAACAGCTTAGCTTGCTTTGTTTCCCTCGGGCTTATAGCCCGGGGCTATAATAGTTTCGCCCTTCGCCCACATATTCCTCTATCGATGCTATGGCGATTTTAATGTCGTAGAGATGCTTTTTAATATCATTCTTC
>JBKECH010000109.1:0-2796 GCA_047974415.1 Bacteroidales bacterium
GCCTTTGTCAATAGAGTTTCGGACTTAGATGCTCTTATGAAGAATTTAGTGTTTTTTGATATGATTCACATCTTCTGTCGCATCTCCACCACAAAAACAAGTGTACAGCCGCGATAGTATAATGTCCGAATATTTATACCCTGCATGCGCACCGCGACTACCAAGCTCTCTGTCAATAAATTGAGCCACTTTGCTTGAAGATACTTGCCCGTGAATTAGGCTTATTCCACCAAAAGGTGTTACTTTTGAATCGAGTTTTTTTAACATGCACCTAAATAGGTGAAAAATCTCAAGCCCTGCAAATTTTTGCAGGGCTTATTTTCAACAACTTATCAACAGTTAAGTGAAAAAGCTTGCGGAAGTAGGGAACACAGTACCTCTACTTCCAATTCACAAACTCCTAGTATACAGAACGGCAAGCCTTGATATTTAACTTTATAGTTCAGGCCCTTGACATTATGGACAAACACTAGTTATTGATAAACATATTTGCTGATAAACTATCTATTTATCCCAGATTATCCATTAGAGAGCCGTAACAAAGCTCGAAAATGTAAGCACCTCGTTTTATAGTACTTAGTTGCTTGTTACTGCTCTAGTCTAAATGTATACAAGGAAAATCAGTTGTAAGTATTGGGAGAGCTACTAAAACTTACCTGTGTTTTCTTCTACCCAACTCTCATAGTCTGCTTGTAGACGCTTAACAATATCAGTATTAGCACCTGCAAGATTATTTCTTTCCCCTGGGTCCTTCTCTAAGTCAAATAGTTTTATACTAGAATCGTTAGAGATAGGTTTTATGTATAGGTGAGATGGTACTCCTTTTCCCCAAGATTCGTTGGTGTTCGTAAGCTTCCATTTTCCTTTGCGGACGGCCCATTTATTACCCCATCGCCAGACCAACAACCTATCATTATCAGGATGTAAAAGACTTCGTCCATCTAATGTTTGGTCATTAGGATCTATTCCCGCAGCTTCTGCGATAGTTGGTAAGATATCTGTCGCCGAGACATATTCTTTCTCTGTTTTTCCTGCCTTTGCCTTGCCTGGCCATGTCAACATCATAGGAACTCGTATTCCACCTTCCCAAAGGGAGTATTTACCTGCAGAAAGAGGAGTGTTATTTGCTCCTGTAATTGGAGAGCCTCCGTTATCAGAAATGAATACAATCATTGTGTTTTCGTCTAAACCATTGTTTTTCATAGCATCTAGAAGTCTCCCAATATTATCGTCCAAACTGTTTAGATTTGCTAGATAGTATTTGCGCATATCCTCGCTATTTATAGCTCCTATGCGAGTATATTTTTCATAATAAGCGGCATATGAGCCAGGCTTGAATTTGGCAAATATCTCTAAGCTATCAGGATCGTAATTATGTATGGGGGCAATGTCATATTTGTCGCTGTATTTTTTTGGAACTTCGTGAACAATGTGGTGAACAGCATTGTAGCTAAGTGTTAAGAAAAAGGGTTTGTCTTTTTTCTTTGCCATATATTTGATGGCCTCATTGGTAAATATGTCTGTCAGATATTCATCATCTGGATAGCTCTTGTAGCTTGTGTCTTGCATCAATGGACCTAAATGAGCGCTAGTCCCATTAGGATCAGGTGTGCGCTCTGCAATCTTTTGCGAGGTTAACCAATAATCATGAGCATGAGCGCTAAACCCTAAAAAATAATCATATCCGTGATTCAAAGGGTATTCTCTCACATTGAATTTAAAATAGTTGCCACCAAAGTCCGATTTTCCTATCTTGGCTGTTGTATATCCTGCATCTTTAAGATACTCTGCAATCGTTTTTATATTGTCGGGTAGACCTGGATTCCACGAAGCTTTTTTGTCCCAGCGGAATTGCAATTTACCTGTGTTTAGACCAGCTCTAGAAGGACTGCACACGGGAGCTGTAGTATATGCTTGAGTGAATGTTACGCCAGCATCCGCAATGCGTTGTATGTTGGGAGTAGATATGTTGGGACTATGATTCCCAAAAGGCGAAAAATCAGCATATCCCAAATCATCAACTACAATGAGTAGAATATTCGGTTTTTCTGAGTTTCTAGTACTATCGCAACCAGCATGGAGCATAATAGATATTAGCGCTGTTGCGAGTAATGTTAATGAAGTTTTTAATTTTTCCATTATGAATAAATTCGTTTATTGATAGTATATTGAGGTTCAAAATTATGAATAAAATGAGACCAAAACAAATAATTATACGACTTTAGTCTTCAAAAATGTTCTGGAATGCTGCGCTAAAAAATACTTAACCTGTTGATTTTTAGTGAATGTTTAGCCAGCGCGATCCCTCTATATATTATTACACTGCTGATGATATTGCGTCACTTACAAGCAGTTTGATAATTTAGCGAGGAGCGTTCTTGAAAATAATCCATGTTTTTTTGCACGCAAATACCTGATAGCGTTTGAAGAAACTATTTTTAACTATAAAAAAGAAAGAAAAAATTTGGATGCTAAATGTTTATTGCCGTATCTTTGTCGGGTATTTCGCTGTTAACGAAGTATCACAAGATATTTTAGTGAAACAAACGATCTTTGAAATTATTTTACGTAATAAATAGCACAAGACAGTAAGATTCTTGCGAGGGAAACTGTTTTTATTATTTATTCTATTTTAGAATAGATATATTAAGAACAAATTATAATAACTTTTCTACAACGGAGAGTTTGATCCTGGCTCAGGATGAACGCTAGCGGGAGGCTTAACACATGCAAGTCGAGCGATTGCTTTAGAGTGCTTGCACTTTAAATTGAGAGCGGCGCACGGGTGCGTAACGC
>JBKECH010000074.1:0-5879 GCA_047974415.1 Bacteroidales bacterium
ACCTGCGAAACGAACAGAATCCAACCCAAATGCAAAGTGTAAGCAGGAGCATCAAGGATGTTACTTCGCTAGACAAAAACACGGGCGTTTATTTCCTGCGAACCAATGTGCGTACTTTTGGTGAGCAGACCACGTGGGATTATTACAATCTGATTCGTGAGATTGAATGCACCAATCGGCAGCTAAAAACTGATTTGAATCTGCGCCCCATTTATCATCAGACGGATGCACGCAGCGATGCTCATCTGTTCTTCGGCTTGCTTTCTTATTGGATTGTCAATACCATACGCTTTCAACTCAAGCAATCAGGCGACAACGCCTATTGGACAGAAATTGTCAGACGCATGTCAACACAGAAGCTGGTGACTACAGAAGCCATCAATGCCTTGGGCGAGAAAGTAGAGCTGAGGCAGTGCAGCAAACCAACAAAACAAGTAGAACGAATATACTCCACCTTAAAATTTAAACAGGCACCATTTAAGAAAATAAAAATCTGTAGGTCACAGCCGCCACCCGAATAATCGCCCAGCCCTGCGCTGACTGGGAAAGTGAGTCTGAGAGAGTGAAAGTTGGGCTAAGCCTGTCATTGCTCCATTCATTGCACCGCTGGCTACCTCGGCAACATCTGATATACCCTGTGACACGCTACTTAGGAAGTTGCTACCCGTTGCGTTTGCCAACACCTCTAGGCTATCCGTAAGCATATTGGCAGCATTCAACACCTTGCCAAAGCCTTGTTCTAAGATTGTTAGACCATCAGCAACATTGCCTTCGGATAATTTCTCAATGCCTTCAACCATTTGCCCAAAGGCAGAGTTTGCCATCGTAGCCCAATAGCGGAGGTTCTGCACCTGATCCGCTACCTTCTCCAGTTCTTCTGGAGAGTTCGCAATACGATTATAATCTTCTTCGGATATACCAAACGCCCCGTCGGTGTATTCGCCTGCCGTTAGATAATCTAGGATGCGTTCTGCTTCATCGGCGAGGCTAGAGAGTTCATTGGCACTTTTGCCCGACATATTCGCAAATAGCTTGGCGATATCATTGGTTACGGCTTTGGTTTGCTTGGTCAGATCCTCGAGCTGTTTTTTGTATTTGTCATCGAGCACCGCAAAATTGCTAGCATCCCCTCCTGCTTCTTCCAGCTTCTTACGCTCATCTGCCCATTGCTTGGTGATGCGTGTCTTTGCCTGCTCTATTGATTCATACTTTCGGAGTAGTTCAGCCGAATCATCTTCGGTCTTATCCTGCGTGAGCTTGCTTATTTCCTGCTCCTTGTCCAATATTTGCCCCTGCAATGTTAATTGTTCCAAGCCTGTTGTTTGCTTTTCTTTTTCTCGTAGATACCACAGTTCAATATCTAGGAGTTTCAACTTGTGTGCTTTCTCTTCGTCCAGCTCATCAGCATAGCGTTGTTTTTGGGCGTTGATTTTGGATTGATATTGTTGGTCGAGGGTGTCGTCTTTGGTGGTGGTTTTCGTCCCACTCGTATCTACGCCAGTCAATACACCTAGCGTACTTTCGGCTGTACTCAAAGCTTTTTTCTTATCGGCAATAGCCGTTGCATAATCCGTAGATGGTGTTTTGCCACTTTGCAAATCTGCAAGCTCCTGCTTTAGCTTCTTTACGTTTGCCCGGGCGGTTTCTATTTGTTCATTGAGTGTTGGGATTGGTGCATCTGCTCCTTTGGGTTCTTCTCCACCTCCTTTACCACCTACTGGTGCAACAACTACATTTTTCAAGAACGAATAAAAAGCATTAACATCATCCTTAGCTGCTTCAAAGTCTTTATTGAGGTTCTTAAGCTTTACTATATCTTCTAGGAGAATATCATAAGTTGTTTTTTCTTTTGCAGCCCTTCCCGTTTTAGTAAAACCATATTCATCTGTTTTAATTTCAATGTCTAAGAAATTGGCAACTTTATTTGCAAACTCTTCTGGAGACGAACCATTTTCTGCATTCATTTCTGCATTCCATTCTCCTAGCATACTAGATAGTGCACCTTTTCTCTCTGGCGTTCCCGCTCTATTCAAAATTCTACCATATATAACTTGTTGTCTATTGTATGTTTTTTCAGCCAACTCTTCAATCTCACCCTCCTTACTACGCAATGCTACAGTACGCAATATCTCATCATTCACATCTTTTTGAGCTTTGGCAATATCTTCAATAAATCCTTTTTCCGTAACGTATTTACTCATCAAGTCAGGATATAGCTGTACTAGCTTATCTTTGATACGCTTTGCCTCTTCACTCTCTGGGTTTAGCTTCTTGTAAGTCTCAAACAAATCATTAGCCTTTCCCTTTTCTTCAACTAGCGTAGAAATATAGTTTTTGTGCGTTTTATCTACCTTGATTGCTTCTTTGTTATACTGAATCAATTTTTGGATTAAGAAAACAACTGCAGCTGCTATTGCTGCATACACATTCGCTTTCAAAGCCATATTATTTGCTTTCTGCGCCGTGGTCTGGGCTTTAACTGCACCTGTCAGCTTGCCATAAGATCTACTAAAGAAGCCTAACACTAGAATTTTAGCCCGATGAAGCGTTAAATTTTTCTGATTCCACATTAAATTCATCTTCACCGCAGCGGTATATGCTCCAAGAGTAATCACAAGCTGGCTAATCGCCATCTTATTATCAATCACAAAACCAACCGCACCAGTCAGCATCTTGATGAACGAAGCTGTTCCTTCGGTTACGCTTACCATGGCGGGACTAAGCTTGGTGCCGAGTTCTATGGTGTACTCTCTAATGCGGTTCTTGGCTTGCGCTAGTTTGGCGGTGCTGTTGTCGGTGTTGATTGCTGCCTGTTCTATGGCTTTGTTGGTGCCCGTTACGGCTTCGGTGTAGCGGAGGATTTCTGATTTATTCTGCACCAACAGTTCTCCCATTTTGGAGTGCTCCACACCGAATATCTTAGCTGCTGTTTCGCCTTTGGCATAGCGTTTGGCTAGTTCATCAATGGCATCATTCAGATTAAACACACCGTCTTTGTAGCCAATGTTGGTAGCCTTTAACTTCAACAGCACTTTGTCAAAGCTGTTCCCCATCATCTCGGCACGCGAATAAAACGGAGCCATTGCCTCAATAACCCCAGCTGTTTCTTCTATGCTTATGCCCATCATATTGGCAGATGTACCCGTTTTCTCCATTGCTTCTCCGAGGTATTCGATATTGGCGGCTCCTGCCTGATTACCTGCTGCAATGATGTTGATGATGCGACGGCTGTCTGCTACCGTTGCTTGAAACTGGTTCATTATCGTTGTATGCGTATTGGCGGCCTCTTCTAGCGGTCGTTTGCCTGCCTCTGCCAATATCATCGCATCTTGGGTAACATTGTGCAGGGCATCTGCATCTTTCAACAGTTCGGCACGCTTAGAACCTACGATACCATAAGCGTTCAGAATATCATCGGTGCTTTTCTTGAGGCGTACATTACCCTCGGTGAGGGTTGTTGCCGACTTCACCGCCATGCCCTCCAGTTCTGCCATTGCTTCGGGCGACAGCCCTGTAAGTGCTGCCACAGCATCTTTGTTCTCTTCGCGCTGAATAGCGGCTTCGCTCACTTTGCGTAGTACTGCATAAGCCCCAGAGATAGCGGTAACACCCGCCATTACATAGGTAGAATAATTCTTAAAGCCTTCTCTTGCACGTTCCCACATAGTGGGCTGTGCCTTTAGGTCGCCATTGAGTTGGCGGATGCGTGTACGTAGGGTTTGTACTTCTTTTTGCTTTTCTGCAAAGCCTGCATCAGTAGCTTTCATCCGTCGCATTTGCGATTGCGTAGTACGCAAAGCTTTATTCAGATCGTTGTACGAAGCTCCGTTGATGTTTCGCAGAACTTTTTGATAGTCGAAAGTAGCTTGAGTGAGCGAACGCTTAGCGCTATCCAATTGCTTCACTTCTTTTTCTAACTTGTGATATTCTTCAAAGTTCCCAGCCTTGCGAGCTTCGTTCATTGCTTTTCGCAACTCCTTGGCTTTTGTTTTGAGACCATCTAAAGCTGCCTCTGCTTGCTTGCCGTCCAGATAGACCTGTGCTTTTGCTTTTTCTGATATTGCCATAATTATACGGTATGATGTCGTTTGTCGTGTGCGTTTGCGTTGTCGTCTATATTTTCAATAATGGTAAGTGCAGCACGTTCTTCATATTTCTCTTTCAAGATTTGGCTCAAACGTTGCACCTGCTGGTAGAATATTTTGCTATACCACTCTCTAGGCTGTTCCTTGCCACTGCCCAGAGGAGCTCCACGGCGAACGCCCATATCTACGAACTTGCCGTAGTAGTTGAATATAAAATCAATGATTTCAGGATTGCCGTTAGCCTCTCGGTGGATGTACTGGTCCAGGCTTTGCAGAAGCTGACTACCCGACAAGCCTAATCGCTTGATGCGGTCTTCCCATTTCTTAAGGACGATATCTGCCCACGCTTCGAGGGTTTCGTTTAAATCTGTATGTTGTGCCATGATGCAATGTTACAGCGAGATGCAGAGCGTAGAAAGGACAAAACAGGCGCTTTCTTTCAATTCCGATCGTGTTTTGAGAGAAAGCAGATGTTTTTGCTCAATCCCGCTCCTGTTTTGGGAGAAAGCAAGTGTTTTTCTTTAATTCGGCTCGTGTTTTGGGAGAAAACACCTGTTTTTTGTCCTTTGGGGAAAAATGCCAATTGCTTTCCTTTGCCACACAGTTTTCAATTATTCACTTAAAACATTCAACGAAATGTACAAGAAACCACTCAAAGGCATTAGAGTTGCCGAACTAGCCGGTATTGCTACCGAAGTCATTAATGTGTTGCTTCCATTGGATATCACAGCTCATCCAGAGTATGAGATTATGGTTGCAAATCTATCAAAGGAAACAAAGCGATTGATTGACGCACTCTCTAAAGATAGAGCGCAAGCCGAAACAGCAGACCGCGATAGCGATCGGGATTTGTGTGTATCAAACATTGGCAAGTTCATTTCTGCTATGAACCTGATATTTGCCGAGGGAGAAGGAACCACCCAAATCAAAGCTACGTGGAGCAAATACGGTGTAGCTATTAATAGGCTAAATCAGTCGGCTCAATCGGGACAAATTCATAGCCTACTAGGAGAGTTCGAAGCTATCCAAACATCAGTAGATGCTATCCCAGCATTTGGGAGGCTGGTTGACAAATTACGGTCTGCACAAACTGCCTTTGAAACTGCCGAGGCAAAGTATAACACTACCGTAGCACACTTGAAAGCCCAAGACACAGCTACGCTCATCAAGCCATTAGTGATTGATGCGCTGAACACCATGGTGGACTACCACAATGCGATGGTGCAGTTCAAGGGCGAAGAGTTCAAAAAGATTGCCGACGAGGTGGCAGTGGTTATCCGTGATGCCAACAGCAGAACACGCTCACGAAGCAAGTAGGCACACACCGCCTAAAAAGCAAAAGAGGTTCGAACCATTCGAACCTCTTTTTTCGTTACAGCATTGCCAAGAAGATAAGCAATGCTAGGACAAAGAAAACTAGCATTACGGCTTTCTTATTAAACCGCACCTTTAGGAAAACTTCCAAGAGAACCACCCCAACAAAGTAGAGCAAGGCAAAGCCGATGATTAGTATTATATCCATGGTGTTTGAATTTAAAGGCACCCCACCGAAGCGGAGTGCCTAGGCTGTTTGATTACTGTAAGTGTCAATTTAAAGTATCAAAATTGTACGGCCTTTAGTTCGTCGCCTAGCTTGTGCAAGGCGGTTTCGATTTTCTTAAGTTGTGCCTCACGAGGTTTTTTCAAACCCGATGCGTAGTGGTGCAACTGCTTTTGGTTGATGCCTGTTAGGCGTTCTAGTGCTGGCATAGAGAACAGCTCGCAGTAGTAGTTAAAGAAACTCATGGTGTCGTA
>JBKECH010000060.1:0-1932 GCA_047974415.1 Bacteroidales bacterium
CTCAAAACCAATATTCAAAACAAGGAGGGAATGCACACGTCCGCGCACATCGCGATAAGACTCCTTCAGACGATAGTAAGAAGCTTCTTGCGAAGTGGCAGGGTTAAAACGAAGTTGCACATTCACGTGCATGCCACAAAAATACAACAAGAAAAATGAATAAAAGTGTCCTACAATTTGGTTTGGCAGAACATCCTCCAAACGCTATCGCTTATTTTCAGTGGGTTATAGCTGGGATAGCATCGAAAAATAGCCGATTTTTTGTTGAAAATATTTTTATGAGTGAAAGTTGGGTTAGGGGATTTAGTTAGGTGGGTGGGTTTACTCATCTACCAATAGATATTGTTATAACTAACTATATTTTCAATACTTTTTGAATACATATCTTTAACTAAAGTCTCGCTAAACTTAGAGTCTTCGAGTATTTTAATAATATCTAATTGATGTTCAACTTCGTTTTTTACTACTCTTGTTTCATCCAGCCTGAGTTCTGCTTCCTTTGTTATATACTTGTTATCTATATATTTACTCAGTAAAACCTGATGTATAGTATCATATACATATAGACCTGTCAAACTAGGTTGGGAGTCTAAACTATTCTTATCTAAAATAACATCATTCGTTACTTGTAGATTAATGCAAACGTTAAGTGCTAGCGTATTCAGAACCCCAGGGTACATATCACAATCTAAGATATATTTTGCCATGTTGCAATCCTTAATTGGCACACCTCTACGCAAATATGACCATATATCATCAGCTGGCACTCTAATGTCAAACTTATCTTCAATATTGTATTGCTTGTAAATCAATGTATAATTATTGATAATACGCTCTGTGTTATACATACAATAAAGCCCTTTTTTGACAGTAGAAAATTTATCTAGCATGTATGTCAATGTATCTTTAAAGAAACTATATGTTGGATTAGTCATAACTTATTTAACCGCATTCAACCTTAACGCCTTTATCTTTTAACTGTTTGGCACAATCATGTTCGTCGGAACCGCAAGGAACTCTTTTCCAAGTTCCTACTGTATCAAGATTATCAACATCTTTCAATCGTACTTCTTCTGCATGTAGGTTTTTACCGTCAACCATAACAGTGGATGAGTTTAGCGAAGTGATGCCTAATTCAAGAGCCTTGGCTCTTTGCCCTGCATCTAATCCATTACTTGATGCAGCAAACAAATTACCATCAACATCTTGTCCTACCGCAACAGTTCTCATTGTCTGTGAAAAAAATGGTCTCCACTTTCAGATATAGATTTTGCCATTTCTGTAAGGCTTCCAAGCAGTCCAAACGGATCTATCCATATATTGGAGTCTTTTACATAAGAATAAAGATTAAATTCTCCCGAAGCTAACCCAATCGGATCCTGACTGATGTACATTCCCATTTCAGGGTCATAGTATCTGAATCTGTTGTAACATAACCCAGTCTCAATATCCTCGTAAATCCCTGCAAACAAAAAAGCTAAGAACGTTTTATCACCCTCAAAGCTACGGACTTTTCCGTAAATATCCAAACTTCTCGACCAGATTTTTGTTCCAAATTCGTCGTATGCCTGTATGGGTGTGCCTAGATGGTCGGTGATAATGCTGTAGCTCTTGCCGTGTTGCAGTTTAGCTTGCGGAACAAAAGTGCCTTCCTCGAACACCCATGTAATCAGGTCGCTGCGGTCTTCTAGTGTCCACTCGTGCAGTGGTGTGTTTCCGTCCCAGACCCAGCGAGTGGTGGTGCTGCCGTGCTGCTTTTCGATCCGCCTGCTTAGAGCGTCGTACTTAAACCTTGTCTCTGCATTATTGGGGCTGACAACTTTAGTCAGCATCCCTGCCTCGTTCCACTCATAAGTCCACTGTTCTAAACCCGATTTTGATGTTTTAGATGTAAGATTGCCAAGCAAATCGTATTCATAATTCCAATCGGGA
>JBKECH010000061.1:0-3881 GCA_047974415.1 Bacteroidales bacterium
AGTGGGTGAGCCCACATTTTGAACCAATGCTTTTTTAACAATTCCAAATTTCCTCCTTCATTCCAAATCAAAAACTTTAACCCTATTTACCTTGCACAGACCTCAAAATATTAATAATTTTAACAATGTTCGCCCTGCGCAGATCCTAAACTTCCAACAATTCAACCTTCAACAATTCAACCCTAAACCTTCAACAATTAAACAGATTAATCCCCGATGGGGAAGCTATGCGTGGAAATTTTCATGCTAGTAAGATTAATTGCCTACGGCAAAGCTAAAATAACTACCCACTACATTCGACATAGAGCCTTTTTTGTTTTATATAACTAATGGTTGGTGATGGTATCTTAACTTGTTTCTCAAGGATTTCTT
Source organism: Bacteroidales bacterium (assembly GCA_047974415.1). Classification (GTDB taxonomy): domain Bacteria; phylum Bacteroidota; class Bacteroidia; order Bacteroidales; family Prolixibacteraceae; genus JBKEAJ01. The sequence goes on from JBKECH010000061.1 coordinate 373, forward strand.
TTGCTAATGTTTGGGCTTTGTCTGTTTGATCAGTGTTTCTATAAAGTTCCACTAGTTTAAATAGAGGGTAAAATCTATTTGGTATCATGCATGAAGCATGTTTCAATGTTTGTTCTGCTTGCTTGAAATTTTCTAGACTCATATAGTTGTCTGCCATAAGCATTTGCAGGTCGTAATCATTAAACTTTACTGCGCATTCTAAAAGGATTTTATTGCTCTCTTCGTGTTTATGCACATAGTTCAGTTCTGCCCCATAGTTATAAAGAAAAAGTGGCTTCTGCCTAAACGAGGTGTGGTAGAGCTCTTCGTATTTCGGTAGCATCATTTCCGTATTTCCTCGCAGAGAGCTGTCTGCAATTGTTTTCCACCTTAACTCATAATAGAGCCAACGAGAGGCTGTGAAAATAAGAAAAGCACAAGAAAGGATAACAGCACACCTAGCAAAGATAGCTCTGGGAGTATAGGGCAATGTTATTTTCCCTTTAGGAAGCAATGCCGACAAATAGAATGCTAGCAGCAGGTATGTTGCAGTATATTGAAACGGGTAGGAAAAACAGGAGAATACAGCAATAGTCGTTAATCCGGTAATTATCAAGGCACTACCATTCTCATCCACCCTTAAAGCTCTTTTCACAATAAGAGCAATAGCCAAAATAACTAAGATCAGAGTTACCAACCCAAATTCAACTGCAAGCTTAATAAATTCATTGAATGGGTGTTTTACATTGTCGGCAAGCAGTGCATACTTTGAGTTGGGTTTGGCTTTGAAGTAGCTAGCCTGATAGTCCATATACTTTGCTTGAAAAGAGTTGTAGCCATGTCCCAGAAGTGGTTTGTCTTTAATCATATCTGTAGAGACCTTCCAAATCAGCAAACGTCCATTTGCAGAGTGTGGTTTTTGCCTATATAGAGCGAATGCTCCAAATGCAAACCCCACAGCAAGTATAACCGCAACACATTTGGCATAACTCTTAGTCAGGGACTTGCGGACTTTTTTGTAATGTAAAAATAAGCCAAAAGCCAAGGCGGACAGCACCACCGCCAGCAGTCCGCTTCTAAACTCTGATAGTATAATAGCAATAACAATCACAGCCAACATTATTCCTACTACATACTGCCATGCACCTTTATTCTTTGCGAGCAAGGATAATCCGACAGGAAAGCCGATTGCTAAAACAGCAGCAAATCCTGCCGGATTGTCAAAACTCCCCACAACATCAAATCCCGACTGGATTGAATGCAAACATCCAAAGTACTGTAAGGTGCCGTAACACGCCTGTATAAAGCAAAGCGCACTTATACCTATGCATGCCGATTTACTTTCCGTGAGTTTTGGAGCTATCTGTCTTGATACTATGGCGCTAATCAAGACAGATAGTAGCAATATTAAAACAACGAAGTATGTCTTGGGAGTATTTGCAGAATTTACAAATCTACCGGAAGAGAGAAATACACTTCCGGCAAATAAAGTTAACAGTGTTATGGAATGACATTTCACTACGATATGTGATTTTTATCCTATCTTGAAAATAAGACTTACAAGTGTGCTTGTAGCACATATCAACATCATAATAAAACTCCAAAAAGAATAACTTCCCACTTTAAATTTATCGCCTATTACGTGTCTTACTGATATTGTTAGCATTATGAATGATGCAATAAGCATAGGAAATGTAAGCACTTCTCCTATGAATCTGACAACTCTACCATCCAATTTTAAAATGTATGCATTCAGCACAAGAAATACGAAATACATAACTATTATACAAGATGTAATGAATATGTGTTTTCTTTTCATAATACCACATGTTAGCATGGTGTGGGTACACAGCCAGGTAGACAATACCAACGAAGAGTACAGTTCTCACATTGATTATCATGTACATAACATGCAAGATTACAATACCAGCATCTTCCTGAATAATTACCACAACAACCACAGTCACCACCTGAAGATGCTCCATACAGATAACATTCAGGATCAATAGGATTGCCTGAACCTCCAGATTCGCTACCCGACTTCATTCTAATCTTTATATCGCTAAATAAATTGTCTTCGCCCATTATACTCAATCGTTCTTGTTGTGTAAGAGTTTTGTCAAAAAAATGTCTAAATTCACTGACATATAGTTCATCTATCACACTCACAGAGATAAATTCTCCTTGTCTCTGTTTAAGGTATTCAAATGTTTTATTAGGTATAAACTGCTTATTAGCAAAAAGGTGATTTTCTGAAACCTTATATAATAATTTGTACACCTCATCTACATTAACTACCTTATCTTCAAAACAGAAAAATGGAGATTCTTTATTAATGTAAGTTTGTAAATTTCCACAATTACATTTTTCTGAATTGTCAGAATTAGATCTTCTGGCAGCTTTGAATACACCTAAATGAAGAAATACGGCAAGAGATGATTCTCTTGAGTAGCTCTCATTTCCTATTTTTTCAATAAGAAGTTTTGGAATTGCGTCAAGAGTTCGTTCAATAATGTTTATTTGGTTATTCTTAAATTTTTGTTTGGCAAATTCAGCCTCGTTTTCAACAAGTGTATTTACACCTGTTCTATACTCGTCTCTTAAATTAATGTAAAATTCACTGGCGACAGCCCACTTCTTATCTTCATCTATGTAGTAGCAGGTGGAGTATAAATTCCCAGCACTTATAAATGATTCTATTTTTAAACTTCCTATATCACTATTGGTAGTAAGAAACTCATAGGTTAATTCCTCATTTAAAGTGTCTCCTCTAACTATATCTTGATATATTATATTTATTTCACCCTCTATTTCTTTAGGCATGACAATCTCATCGTCGCTTCTACACCCTTGAATAACAAGGCATATAACACATCCAATAAGGACTATGGCAAGTTGTTTTACAAGATTGCTTTTATTTTTCATAATTCATTCAGTTTTGAGTAGAGTTTGCTTAGACAGCAAATCCCCACCATTATTCTTAGTTCAAAACTCTCCATTTTCAAACTTTCGGGTTTGGGAGTCGGGAGTTTCTGTATTCCCCAACTCCTCGCCGCAATCCGGAACTTACTATTCTTAGGTTCTGGATTAAAGTTATGTTATTTAGCTTGTATCCATAAGAAATGAATTCAGATTTATAAATCAATGCAGATTTTTGTGTTATCTAGCTGACTGTCAGCACTAATTCGAGAGGTGCTGTAGTAAGTTAGCTCGGTTTTGCGAGCGAGTTATTCTTAAATCTGTGGCACAAACATATGAAGTAAATATTAAACTTGCAAGTTTTGTAAGTTTTGCAAGTTTTATTTTTTAAATTTGAGGAACAACACAAAGCATTTGGTTTATGGCATCTATGACTTTTTAGCCTAATAAACTTTCCTTGAAGCTCTATATAGCAATACTTATGAAAATGACTTCTGACCATCTACTACGCACACACTTCATTCAAAAACAATTCAATAAAGGCGATATGCTCATCCAAGAAGGGAAAAAGGAGCACTATATTTACTACATTCAAAGTGGTATTGTGCGAT
>JBKECH010000004.1:0-26203 GCA_047974415.1 Bacteroidales bacterium
AATATTAATATTTAAATAATTAAGATAATGAAAAAAGTTCTTTACTTATTCTCCATACTTATGATTGGAGTTGTGGGACTGAAAGCCCAAGACAAGCTCGACCTTGGAGTGCGCGTGGGAGCAAGATTTGCAAATTACAAAGCAGCAAAAAATTTTGAAACAGAAAACTCCTTGGGGTACAACTTTGGAGCTTTTGCGAGACTTGGAATTGTTGGAAACTTATTCGTTCAGCCCGAGGCTTATTACACACTAGACAAAAAAACTGTCGACATAGAACTTGGTAAGTTTGATGTAAATTACAACAGCTTTGACATTCCTGTGCTTTTGGGATACGACCTCCTAAATATTGGAATGTTACGACTATCTGCTGTGGCGGGTCCAGTGTTCTCTTTTAACGTAGGAGACAATGGGAGCCTCGATAAAACAGCAATGGATAGCTATGGCGAGTTCAAAAGCAACTACTATGGTTTCCAATATGGACTGGGCTTTGATGTAGGCTCTTTTGCCTTTGGGGCGAGAGGCGCATACCAAGGAAACATGAATAAAAATTTCGACTTGAAATCTAGTCAATTCATGCTTGTGGCAGGCTTTAAATTCTTATAAGATATCATTTATCTCAATAACAAAGAGCTTCTTGTGCTTGCAAGAAGCTCTTTGTTATTGAAACATTTAGCATCCACTCAAGACATCTATCTTACCTATTACGTCCTCCAACCGCTTCAAAACAAGCGCTCCATTAGATTCAGATGCAATGCATTGCGTCTTTACTCAGCAGAAAACTAATTCCATGTGTTTAATATAATGCAATAAGCTGTAAGCCTTAGACTTTTGCTGTTTTTTTATCATTCGCCTGTGTGCTGTAAGGCTTAAAGCATACAGCCCATAGACTATCGCCATGGCTGTTTCATCAATCTTTATACCTAGCTAGATCCAATGAATAATTCGGACTCAATTGAAATAAGTGTGCATACTTGCTTTTGCTGAGGGTAAATAATTCACACCTTTCCATGTAATCATCAAGCATGTAAAGGCAATTATCAGAATTACCATAGCTTCCTTTCGCCTTAAGGCTCTGCTCTTCCGCCAATGTATATACAGCATATATGCAGCAAAGGTTACAAAGGCCCACGTTTCCTTGGGGTCCCATGACCAAAAATGGCACCAAACTTCTTTTGCCCACAGCGCGCCCATAAGCATCCCGAGCAATAACATTCCCGAACCTATATAAACTATATTGTCAATCTTCGCTATCAACTCATTACCAAACTCTTTTTTGTACAAGCTGTAAATGCTCATCAAAGTAGCTGCCCCTAGCATAGCATACGACATTATATAGACACTTACATGCGGAACAAACCACGGACTTTGTAATGCAGGCATTAAGTTCTTACTTTGAATCTCGGGGCTTAAGACATTAACAATCAAAAACACACTGCTCACCACTGCCGAATATATCGGGAGCCACTCATAAGCCCAAACCCTATATACCAAATAGCCAATGGCAGTCAGAAATATAGCATACCACAAACGAGTCTCGCCCATTGTCCGCATTGGTGGGCGTTGCAGGTGATTCCACATTACAACGACAAATACCGTTATTATCAACAATCCAGACATGTATATAATGTCGCCCAATGGTCTCCTTTTGTCAAATAATATCAGAATACTCCCTAGAACAAGAGCTAATATGCTTACTACAGCAACTATTGTATAGTTTTCCCAAATCATAACTTGTTATTTTTTTTAGTTTTCCCTTGCCAGAACATAAATATAGTGCCAATACTAAGAAGGATTATAGAAAAGTATTCGTGTTTGCGCCAAGGGTCGTAGACCAAGTCGAAAACACTAATTTCCGACGAAGTCCCCAGTCGCTTATCATAGTCTGATTGATAAACCACCCAATTCCCTGCTACTAGTGGTTTATTTACCTCCACTCTCTTGTCTTGTAGTATCCCCTCATTTGCAATATACACATCAACATCCGAGTAGAATCTTTTGGGCTCTGCTTCGGTCATTGCCAGCACAAGAGAATCGCCCAAATCTAGGTATTTGTATACTAGTCCTTGCGAACTATTGCCACTGCTTATCCACGAAGTGTAATCTTTATCCGCCTTGACGTCGCGAACATTCACTAGACAAGCAGGATGGGCACCAGGCATTGGCAGAGCTTCGTAGCTAGCACTGTCTTTGGGTACTGCCAAAGGAATGAACTCTTCAATCTTTATTTCCCAATGTAGCAATTTCCCTTTATTCCTTATGCTGTCGATGTCAAAATATTCAGGAGTATTTTCGGGCTGAACCTTGCCAGTGCCACGATGTACAACTGCCAGCTTTGGAGGATACTCTTCCATTACAAAGTCCTTGAGCCTTATGGCTATGGGCAACTCATCGACTTCTTCTGTTTTTACATTCGTAGCTCGCCATTCGGGAGTATCGACACGTTCAGATGTTGTCATAGAATATTGCAAAGTCTGCGAAGCTCCTGCTCCAATGAAGTACAACAGCAGAAGAAGCCCAGCATGATTTAAAAAGAAACCGACATTTCTTACAGAAAAACCCTTGGACAGCCTTTTTATTGTTGCAAAAACCAAACAAACGATTAGATGTATGTATATAAGCACAAAAGGCCAAAAGCTAGTCATATTCCTGAGCCCTAAGCTCCCTGCCAAATCATTCGGATGTGGATTTGCATATTGTGTAGTTATGCCAAGTATAAGTGCTAGCACGCCAATACTAATGATGGAGGCAAGCGCAGCATCGCCTCCTGCTAGGAAATCCCCTAACTTATTGTTGGCAAATATCAATAAAAAGATTACGGCAAATATTACTACGAGAAGCAATAATACTATATGAATAGGGACATTTAAAATGCCCACCGTCCTCCCTATTACTTCCATACTGAAGGCTCCGACACTCAGCTGTAGCGCAAGCCCTATAAGTACAAGCGCTAGGCATATTAGAAGGCTACCTCTTAATCCGATTTTTTTGTTGTTCTCTATTGAGTTTAGCATCGAGTGGTTTAATTAGTGTTTGTACATAATGTCAAGAATCTGAACTATGAAGTTAAATATCAAGGCTTGCCGTTCTGTATACTGATAGTTTGCGAATTGGAAGTTTACTTGTGTAAATGACTAGTTCGCAAAGTGAGCATAACACAGATATTGGACTTTATAGACGGACTCTAATTAAAAAACAAGGCAGCCTCTGAAAGTTGCCTTGTTATAATTCAATATATTCTACTTTTGTCGTTCCTGTCAGGTCTAAGAATTATTTCTCTTATCCTTGTTTACAATCTGTTGTTAGTTTCTGCATCCTTAATCCACCTAGGGACTACATTCTCAAGAAAATTTCCCTTCTCGGTTCGCAGCTTATCCATATCTAGCCCAATGACGGCCTGCGCTTCGGCTTTGTTAGAATAAGCAGGTTTCTTATATCCATCTTGAATATTCAGTGCATAGAAAACTTCTCGTATGGCTCTGCGTGCATCATGTGCTTTGTCTATTCCATGTGCTAATATCCTTTCGGTTTCTTGCGGAGCATGAAACGAGGCTCCGTGCGAAGCTACACCAAAATCCCAACGCCACTGCGACTGACGTATTAGGCGAAGTACGTCTTTCATCTGCTCTTCGCTTGCGCCATTATCCCACGCATATTTTGCTTCGAAGTGTGCATCTGTCAATAGCTCCTCTAGTCTATTTCTAAGCTCAAAGGCTTTTTCCTGTCTTGTATATACCAGTTGCATAAGCTGCTCTGGGGTTTCTTTGTGGCAAGTCAAGCAAGTGCGCTCAATATTCCTTAGAGGACTCACCAAGTGATGGTCTGTAAACTTAACAGCTCCGTCGGCCATATATGGCATATGACAGTCCGCACACGACACTCCTCTTTCGGCATGAGGCCCTAGATTAAAAATCTCGTAGTCTGGGTGTTGCGCTTTTAGCATTGGGGCTCGACTAAGTTTGTGTGTCCAATCCACAAAGTCGATATTATCGTAGTATTTCTCCATTGCCTCGACTGTAGCGCCACTATCCCAAGGAAAAGTTACAACATTCCCTTCTTTAGAAAAGTAATACTCAACATGGCACTGCGCGCAGACCAAAGAGCGCATCTCTTGATGTGTTGCTTTGGTGATATCCTTACCTTGTCGCTTAAAAGCATCTACCAAGGCAGGGCGCGATATTTGCAACTTCATTGTTTTGGGGTCATGACAATCGGCACAGCCAATGGGGTTCACAATCTGTTCGCCATGTGCCGACCATTTATGATTATAAAACTCATTGATGCCGACTTCATTCATCAGCCTTGGAACATCAGGCGACTTGCAAGTCCAGCATGCTGCTGGCATTGGACCGTCTTCTTCGCCAACAGGACCGCCAGTGCGCAAAGTATTTCTTACGTCTTCCACTGCATAAAAATGCCCTCGTGGAGCATTATAATCTTTAGAAAAACCGTAACCTGCCCATAGCACAACCATCGCTGGACGATTTTCCAACGCATCCTCAAGATGATTGCCCATATACTTACTTTCAAAGTCCATCTTTTGTGTATTCTCCCACGTTTCGTATTCACGAGGATAATTCTCGCCCCATAGTCGGTTGCGCGCCTCGATGCCTTCAATCTTAACCTTCTTATCCTGACTATAGATGCCTGCAACCTCTGAGCGTCGTTCTGTAATTGATGCTGCCAATATTCCCAAAAGGAAAACTACAACTGCCACCAAACAAAAAAGTAGTATTGTTTGTGTCTTGTTTAGTTTTTTTTCTTTACTCATAATAATTTTGTTTTTTATTCTTCTTCCCTCATTCTTTTCTTTAACCATTCTGGCACTGGAGACTCTGGCAAAGGTACCAATGCGTTAGGAGAGGAAGCCAGGTTGCTTATTTCTCCGTGAGCAACATCTCGATGGCATTCCCAGCACGCCTTCCCTTTGCCCTCTTTTGTATCTTTGAAGCATACTGTGCCAGTATTTACAATAGTGGTGTTCAAATCCGAATGACATCTTATACAATTATCCATTATAACACCCGAACTAGCCTCCTTTGCTCTTATTACCTGTGGCTCTTGCCTTGTCGAAAATACATACGAATGATAGAGCCCGTCCTTTGCTTTAAATGCATATTTGCTAAAAACATTGTCTTGCGGAACATGACAATTATTGCAATTTGCCCTCTCCCTATGCGAGCTATGAAACCACGACGAATATTGCGACTGCATCACATGGCAGTTGACACACGTCGAGGGGTCGTCGGAAGCATAAGACCATGCCCGCGACATATAAAATGTATAGACAAGCAGTCCGCCAAGCACTCCAAACAATATGGTGAATGGTATCTGCCAGGGTTTCGGTATTTTAAATAGTTTTATCATAGGCTAAGAAATTTAGGAGTGAAACTCAACATTATATACGCCCAATTTGCATTATCTTTTGTTCTATCTACGGCTTTTACTTGATACAGAGCATCGCCAGCAAACATACGAGAGTAGCCTGCCGAAATATTAAAATCGGCTGAAAACTTATAAGCAATCATCCAGTCTATTTCAAAACCGAGGTAGCCACTCATCGCCTCATTATCCTTGTTCAAAACATCGCCCATGCTTGTAAAGTAGTGCCCTGTCAGAACTGTTGTAAGTTTGTTTTTTGCATATTTCAAACTTAGATAATAATCGTTCAGACCTACATTGTTCTGATGATTTCCCACATAAAAATAATCCATATGCCCATTGAACTTATGATTTGTCCCATAGAGAGGAGTAAAAGCCTTGTTTGTGGTGCTACTACTTCCTTGGTCGTTGCCCGACAACACTTCGGCGCCGAGCGTTCCACCAATATGCCGTGCCAATTTCTTGTTCAGGCTTGCAGCAAAATAGTAGGCCGACAGTTTTGTATCACCTCGCAATTTCCCTCCCTGGTAATATGCCGAAGCGCTATATCCCCAACCATCAAGCCCCTTAGATTTAAGGTAGAAGCCAAGCGTTTGGCTATACCTTATATTCAGCTTGCTCCCAGTTGAGTCCTGCACTCCATTATTCAGAAACAGAAAACTTCCGTAGAAATTATCCAATTGATAATTTGTCCACAAAAATTGCATTACTTTATATCCTGCCAGATCGTAATAGGTATTTGTGTTCAGTTCCGCCTGCCTGTTATAGGCAAGTCCAAAATCCACACTCAAGTCCTTAATCTTTGTAAATTGCAGCAGAGCCACATCGTGGCTTCGTGCTTGTTGCATCCAGTCTACATTACCCAGAATCCGAACATCGTCGTAGTTCAACTCCTGCCTTCCTGCTTTCAGACTAATTCCTTCCGAGAATTTATATGCTGCCCACGCCTCATGAAACCCAAGTCCATTGCGGTCGTTTGCAGACAGCTGAGGCTTATCGCCCCATGTGCTGACATTCTGAATCACTAGTTTTGCGCTGATTTTGCCGTCGTTATAAAGAGCATTCAGCCGTGTGCGCTGAGAAACAAAGTTCGACGTCTCGTCGCCATTGTTCAGCAAGGACTTATATCCATCACGAAGTTCATACCTAGGTCTGATGACACCTGTCAGGGTAAACTTATTGTCTTGAGCCAGACAAACAACAAACAAAAAGAAGGCTTGCAAGAACAGAAGTAAAATCTTTTTCATGTGTTTAAAATACTACAATAAGCTGTAAGCCATAGGCTTTAGGCCTAAAGCCTATGGCTTACAGCTTTTAAGCTATTGCTGGTTTATAATCATCCTCTTGTGTGTAGTTAGGCTTATAGCCTACTGCATGAAGGTTTCATTCTTTTAATATTTTTAGTCGCAAGATATTATGATTTCCATTTCAGTTTTGTAACACTTGTTACTTCGCAGTGTTTTTTATGTAAGTTTAACTTTACTCAGCACCTTTTTTCACCCATCTACTTTGTCACTCTGTCTGGGTAGTCTGTTATTATCCCATCCACACCCATACTCTTGGCTCGCTCAATGTCCGAAGGCTCGTTGGGTGTCCACGTATACACTTTGTAGCCTTCCGACTGTATGCGCTTAGTCGTTTCGGCGTTCAAGTCCTTAAATCTTGGATGTATTGCCACTGCACCAAGCTTTTTTGCCTCCGCAAGCGCCTTGTCGATATCCTTGCTTGTCAGAATACCGATGGGAATATCAGGATTTAACATCCTCATCTTCTCCAGCTCGTCCCATTTAAAACTCGATATAATAAAATCGTCATTCTCCCATCCTTTCCTACTGATATACTCGCCAATCACACTATCTACAGGCGTAGCCGTGTTCGCGCCCTTAAGCTCGATATTCAGTTTTGCCTTCTTATCGATAAGGTCAAGAACCTGTTCCAGCGTTGGAATTCTGAGTCCGCCGTCCAACAGCACTGTGTCGAGCGCCTTTTTATCGAGCGCTTCCACCGAGCCAGTGCCATTGGTAATGCGATCCAGTTTTTTGTCGTGAAAAACAACAAGCGTACCGTCCGACACTCTATAAACATCTATTTCAAGAGCATCTGCCACCAAGTCTATTGCTTTCTGTATAGCTGGCAAGCTGTTTTCCATTGCATGCCCCGATGCTCCTCTATGACCAATTGACAGAGGTGCTTTTGGTGTGTTATGGCAGGCACCGAGTAGTAGCATCGGTGCTGTCAGAAATAATATTACCCGTTTGTTCATTGTTCTTTTATTTAATAATATATGTTCATTAATGGTGAGAGACTGCACAAAAAAAATCATCGACAACTAAGGACCATAAACCCAGTATATACATTAGCTCACCTGCGGCGCACTTCCGTCTCTTCAAAACAAACGCTTTGCTATATTCAGGCGCAATGCATTGCGTCTCTACTCACCAGCCCCTTATTTTATTGGGACTTAAGCACTCACTACGGCGTTCCAATACATATAATCTGGGATAAAGATAATGGTTTTATTTCGACATACAACAGTCTTCTAAATTAAACCCGAACATACATTAGCTCGCTACGGCGTTCCAGTGCATAATATGGATTAAAAAGACTAACACATAAGTTCGTCATTACTCGGGCGAGCCGAAATCACGTGCCAAAAGACAACTTGTCACTTGCATCATGCATCGATTTGCTGCAGGGACAAACCTAGATGTTTGCTCTCTTTTTAATTATTATGCCTATATTTGAGGGAAATTAATTTATAACTGAAATTAAATAATCGACATTATGCTAAAAAAGTTTTTTATATTAGCCTGCTGTATTATTGCAAGTGCAACAGTACACGCACAGGAGGACGGATGGACGGAGTTATTCAACGGAAAAGACTTCGGTGGTTGGAAAATCCTAAACGGAACGGCCGAATACACTATCGAAGAGGGTGGTATCATCTGTGGGACGTCTAAGCTGGGGACTCCAAACACCTTCCTCAGCACCGACAAAACGTACTCCGACTTCATTCTGGAGGTCGAGGTACTTGTTGATGCTAGGCTAAACTCGGGGATACAATTCAGGAGTCTAAGCACCAAGAAATATAACGACGGCAGGGTGCATGGCTATCAGTGCGAGATAGACCCCTCTGCAAGGGCGTGGAGTGGTGGCATTTACGACGAGGCGCGCCGAGGATGGTTATATCCTCTGACAAGAAACCCAAAAGGGCAAAAGGCTTTTAAGGTTGACGGTTGGAACAAATATCGCATCGAGGCAATTGGGAGCGAAATACGAACATGGCTAAACGGGGTGCAGTGCTCAAACCTTGTAGACAACATGACTTCCGAGGGTTTAATTGCCTTGCAAGTTCACGGCATTTGGGGCGATAAGTCAAAGGAAGGAGCTCAGGTAAGATGGCGAAATATCAGAATAAAAACTACCAACCTGGAGCAAGAACGATGGCAAACACAGCCGAATGCAAAGGTGGTGAACTACATCCCCAACAGTTTGTGCCAACAAGAGAAACAGGAGGGTTGGAGACTATTGTGGGACGGCAAAACCACCGATGGTTGGATAGGTGCAAAGCTAGATAAGTTTCCCGACAGTGGCTGGTATATCAAAGACGGAGTGCTGGGTGTTGAAGCATCGGGGGGTGGGGAGTCTACCAACGGTGGGGACATCGTGACGACGGAGGATTACAGCAATTTCGTTTTGCAGGTGGACTTCAAACTATCGGAGGGCGCAAACAGTGGTGTTAAGTACTTTGTAGACCCACAGATAAACAAAGGTGCTGGCTCGGCAATTGGGCTAGAGTTCCAAATCCTGGACAACAAAAAACATCCCGACGCCAAGAAGGGCATGGCTGGAAACAGAACCCTCGGCTCATTGTACGACCTCATTACTGCAACAAACCTTTCGGAAGGAGGAAGCAACCTCAGATTCAAGGGAGTTGGACAATGGAACAGGGCAATGATTGTGGTGAGGGACGGCAAAGTCGAACACTGGCTGAACGACGTTAAGGTTGTGGAGTTCGACAGGTTTAGCCAAATTTTCGGAGCCCTAGTGGCATACAGTAAGTACAAGGACTGGGAGGGCTTTGGACAATGGGACAAAGGCCCTATACTGCTTCAGGACCATGGCGACAAGGTGGAGTTCAGAAGCATTAAGATAAAAGTCTTATAAGACTAAGTTTTTATTAGATAGAGCCCGTCTATAAAGTCCAATATCTGCGTTACGCTCACTTTGCGAATTAATCATTTACACAAGTAAACTCCCAATTCGCAAACTATCAGTATACAGAACGGCAAGCCTTGATATTTAACTTTATAATTCAGATTCTTGACATTATGTACAAACACTAGACTAGTGCCTGTCCATAACGTAGCCTTCTGTTGTCATTTTATAGTATATAGTTATTAACTTTGTGCATTCAAAACAACGATAAGTGTCTTTAGCAAGTAAATTAAGAGTAAAACTCATGCGTTGGAGGTTGAAAAACATCAGCCCACGCAACCTCATCTTCATTCTAAGTGTAGTAATCGGATTGATAACAGGACTGGTTGCAGTCCTGTTAAAATACACCGTGCATGTGGTCTATGTACTGGTAAAGAGCTTTGCTGTCGAGGGGGGACTTAACCTCTACTACGTTGGCTTTCCCATTGTAGGAATAGGATTGACCCTCTTGTTCATGAAATATATTGTAAAAAGCCCCATCCGACACGGAATCCCCAATATTCTGCATAGCATATCGAAGCGCAACTGCGAGCTTAGCAAGCACAACCTCTACTCGCCAATAGTAACCAGTGCGTTGACGGTTGGTTTTGGTGGTTCGGTGGGTTTGGAGGGCCCCTCGGTTGGTTCGGGAGCTGCTTATGGCACTTATATTGCCAAGTACCTACGTCTGAACTACCGAAGCCGTGTGCTACTGATGGCATGCGCCTGTGCTGGGGCAATGTCTGCAATTCTGAAAGCCCCCATTGCCGCCGTGGTCTTCGCCGTCGAAGTGATAATGATAGACCTTACCGCCGTATCGCTAATACCATTGTTATTATCATCCTGCTCGGCGGTGCTAGTGTCGTATATATTCCAAGGACAAGACGCCCTGTACCCCATCAGCCTACAGGCGCAACATTTCAATATGAAAGACCTTGCTTATTTCATTCTCCTTGGCATGGTCTGTGGTCTGTTCTCGGCATATTTTACTAAGATTTACCTCTGGATAGAAGAAACTTTCGAGGGGATAAAGGGACAATGGAAAAGATTGCTCTGTGGTGGCGCCCTTCTGGGCATCATCATCTTCATATTCCCATCGCTATACGGCGAGGGCTACGAGGTTGTTAACCAATGTATGCGTGGCGACTTTCATCACCTTTTCGAGAACTCGATATTCAGCAACATGCACGAAAATTTCTACGCCATCCTACTCTTGCTCTTTGCCGTGGTTATTCTAAAAGCCTTTGCCACATCCTTAACCTTCGGCGCAGGTGGCGTTGGTGGCATTTTCGCCCCCTCGCTGTTCATGGGCGTACACGTCGGGTTGTTATTCTCGTTGGGAGCGAACCAAATTCTGCAATACTTCGGCATGCGAACATTGCAAACTGGCAGCTTTGCTCTTGTTGGCATGGCTGGACTAATGGCAGGGGTGCTACACGCCCCTCTCACGGGGATGTTTCTCATTGCCGATATCTCTGGTGGGTATCAGCTGTTCGTTCCACTGATGATTACTGCAACGGTATCATCAATCGTTGCACGCCGTTTCTACCCCAACTCGGTCTACCATTTCCAGCTGGCAAAAAGGAAGGAGCTCATAACGCACGACAAGGATTCGGCGGTGTTAACGGTGCTGAATGTCGACCAGCTCATCGAAACAGACTTCATCACGCTGAACCCGAACGGCAAACTGCGTAGCCTGATAGAGGCCATCTCCAGCTCGACCCGAAATATCTTTCCTGTGGTCGACGAGGAGGGCATCATGAAAGGAATGCTGAAGCTAGACGACGTAAAACATCTAATATTCAATCAGGAATTGTACGATGAACTCGAAATAAAAGAGATAATGTACATGCCCGAGGCTTTTGTAAGCTCGCGCGACAGTATGGAGACGCTCATGAAAACCTTCGAGCAGTCTGGAAGATATAACATTGCCGTAATAGACCAGGGGGCCTATAAGGGTTTTATATCGAGGGCAAAAGCATTCATGGCGTACCGTTCTGCACTGAAAAGAGTGTCTCAGTAGCCTCGTCTCAGCAATCGAGAATACAGCTCGGCAGTTTTCAGCACTCGCATAAAGTTCCCTCCCCATATTCTCTGTATCTCGTCGGTGGTGAAGTTGCGCTTTAGCATCTCTTCCGTGATTTTTGGGTAGCAGGTGGCATCCTGAAAGTTTGCAAGCCCACCACCCCCGTCGAAGTCCGTGGCAATGCCGACATAATCCACCCCCACGAGTTTCGCAACGTGCTCGATGTGGTCTACAAAGTCTGCTACTCCCACGTTTGTTCCAGATTTTAGAAAGCGGCGAACCATACATATTTGTACCACACCTCCTTTTTTTGCAAGCGCCCTTATCATGTCGTCGGTCAGGTTTCGTCGGTTCCACTTCAGCGCCCGACACGAGGAGTGGCTTGCTACAATTGGCACCTTCGAGCGCCCCAGCACGTCGTAGAACGTACGGTCCGAAACGTGCGAAACATCCACCAACATACCCAGCTCATTCATCCTGTCTACCACACCACAGCCAAAGTCGGAGAGCCCCGTATCGGGCGCAACACTAGTATCCGTCGACGAGCAGCAAACATCGTTGTTGCTCGTGTGCCCCAGAGTCATATAGCGCGCTCCTCGCATATAGAAGCTGTCTACATTTTCCAGTCGATGTCCGAGGGCATAAGCATTCTCTACACCAATAAAAACGGCATGCTTGCCCCTGCGAGGGATGTCCAAAAAATCGGCAGAGCTACTCGCAAATTCCAATTTATCCTTGCTCTTGGCAATGGTCTGATGTATTCTGTCAAACAAATGCCCTGCCCTGCTCTGGGCCTTGCCATAAGCACGTTCCGACAAAGCACCCTGAGGCACGTACACCACAAAAAACATTGCATCCAAACCGCCCTCGGCAAGTCTGGGAATGTCGAGGCGTAGGCCCGTAGTATCATAACTATGCTTCTTGGCAATGTCAAATTTATACATCTTCGACGGGGTGTCGATGTGGCTGTCCAGAGTGATAATCTCGTCGTGCAAGGCTCTAGCTGCGGTCTGCGCATATATATTAAGTGCATTCATGATAAGGATGCTTATAAAAAATATTGGTTTCATGTGTTTATAATTATGCAATGAGCTGTAAGCCATATGCTTTAGACATATAGCCTATAGCTTACATCTTTTAAGCTTTTGCTGGTTTATTAATCATTCTCCTGTGTGTAGTTAGGCTTACAGCTTATTGTACAACAAAGTGCTACGATGCTCTCATTTGTTGTTTGTCTTCAATATTCTTGCAGGGATGAGTGATATCAGAAAGCCAATGAGCACTACCGTTACAAATACTATCAGCACGTCGCCAATGCGTAGCTCTACGGGGTACTGCTCTATTGCAAATGCTCCTTCGATGCTTAAAATTCCGAATTGTTGTTGTAGGAATATTACGACACATCCCACCAGTAGCCCAATCGTGGCTCCCATCACCGATATCAGACTGCCATGTATCAGAAATATACTTCGGAGTTTGTTTAGAGGCACGCCCAGCGAACGTAGCGTTATGACGTCTTGTTTTTTCTCGATGATTACCATTGTCAGCGTACTAAGTATGTTGAAGGAGGCGATAATGACGATGAAGGTGAGGATGAAAAAAATCATCCATCGCTCCAACTGCAATACTTTGTACACTGATGCGTTCATTTCGGCACGTGTTTTTACTTGGAGGCCGTATCCTTGCAGCATCTTGGCAATCTTTGCTTTCAGGGTATGAGTGTCTGCTGGATTTTCTATGCGAATTTCGAGTGCGGAGATATGCCCTTGCATGTCCATAAGCTGCTGGGCAGTTTGGTAAGGTATAAATATTGTATTGTCGAGCTTTTCTTGTATGGAGAAGACCGCCGATGGATATACATTTGCCGTATTGAAGGCCCGGCTAATGTCCAAGACGCTTGTATTACTGGCACTTCGCCGGGGGTAGTATAAAGAGATTGGAGCTTGCTGCGACAGACTTGCTTGCAGGCTTACTGCAACGTTTCGTCCGCATATTCCTTGGTCGGCGCCTTCGTCACTAATTTTTGCATCGCCGTACTGCAGGCATTTGCTCAGTCCCGATGTTGCGAAATAGTCGTTTGGCACACCTTTCACCTTAGCCACAATCTGGCTTTCGCCATATCGTAACAGGGCGTTGTCTTCAATAACCTTTGTGCTGTGCGCCACTCCGTCAATGGTTTGTATGGCAATGAGCATGTCGTGGTTTGGAACGAAACTCTTGCCTTGGATGGGAAGCACTGTCAAATCGGCGTTGAACTCGGAGTAAAAAGAACGCACCAGGCTATCGAATCCATTAAATACGGACATTACCAATATTAGCCCAAGAGTTCCGATGGCAACGCCACCAACGGAAATGTTGGATATATAGTTGATTATCTTTTTTTGCTTCTTCGACCAAAAATATCTTACTGCGATGAAGAGTGTGTAGCTCATTTCTCAAGGATTTTTCGCCCAGAGTGGGCTTTTTTCATAGCTACAACTTAGTCGTCCGACAGCAAGGAGTCTATTTTGTTGATGTAATCGAAACTGTCGTCAATAAAAAAATCAAAATCTGGCACAATCCTAACTTGTTTTCCTATCAATCTGCCAATATCCCCTCTAATCTTGCCTTTCAGCTCGGTGATTCTAGCCATAGTTTCCTCACTTTTTTCTGATGGGAAGATGCTTAGGTACGCCCTTGCAATGCTCATGTCTTTTGTTACCCTCACTACCGTAACTGATATCAGTATACCATTGAAGTGTTCCTTGCCGTGTTGCTGAAACCACTGGCTCAAGTCTTTTTGTATCAGTCTTCCAACCTTATGCTGTCTTGTTGATTCCATTTTTTATATATTATTTATATGCACAAAGATACACAATTCGTTTTACTCACTGCTCCTGTACCAAAGATTGTCATGCTCATCGGCGGATTATCAGCAAAAAGCGCATGTGGATGGGTATACATTTGCATTTGAGTCCGTCATAATTATTCATGAGGCAAAAAGCGTATTTGTAGGTTCACCCCCCTGATATTGACATGACAAGTCCGCAATTTACCAAGAAATAACGATTGTGCATGCAATATTGATAGGCTTACTTTGCAAATGTTGAATCATATAATATAAAAACGATGAAAAAAATAGGAGTGTTCTACGGAACAAGCACTGGAAACACAGAGAATGTTGCAGAATTGATAGCTAAAGGCATGGGCGCGACTACTTATGACGTTGCTGACAGTCCGATTGGTGCCGTGGCAGAGTGCGAGGTGCTGATATTGGGTACATCAACCTTGGGAATAGGCGATTTGCAAGACGATTGGGACGATTTCTTGCCAAAACTGAAGGATGCAGACCTAGACGGGAAGACTGTTGCCCTGTTCGGACTTGGCGACGCCGATTCCTACCCCGACTCCTTTGTGGACGGCATGGGGATTATCTACAATGTGCTAAAAGACAAGGGATGTACAATTGTTGGCGCTGTGGATACGGAGGGATACGACTACGACGAATCGATCGCCGAGGTGGATGGGCAGTTTGTGGGTCTGGTAATTGACGAGGACAATGAAAGCGATAAAACAAATGCACGAATCGACAGCTGGATAGAGCTTATCAAAGCCCAAATCAGCTAACACTCAATGGAAGTTCTCAATCATCATATATATGAGTATAAAAAAGGATTGCGCAACTTGGTTCTACACACCATGAGTAGCGAAAATCTGGAGCAAGTGGAGAACCGACTGCAAAAACAGGGCATCAATTACCTTATTCAGCACATCAACCACCGGAAGATGAATGTGTTTTTTGGGAAAAGGGAGTGTGTGAGGATTGTAGACTCGTTTAATAAAAGATCCTTGTCGCAACTATCTGCAGAGGAGGATTTCATGCTTGGGATAATGCTCGGATACGACCGAATGCAGCAGTGCCAACGTTTTCTAATGAAGACAAACACTAGCGACGGTCTGTTTTGCAAGCAGAAGCTTTCTGTTTAGGAATATGTAATCAGCCACATAGTATATTTAGAGTCTGTATATTTAAGTTCAGAGCCTTGCAAAATAGTCGAGGCTCTTTTGTTTTTTGGTTTGCAGCTCTGTTTCTGGTCTGTTCTTGTATATTTTTTATTAGTACGCTTGTTTTCTGAAAAAATGTTTTTATTTTTTTTCTAAAAAGTGCCGACGTGTTAAAAAAAATAGTTATTATTGTTATCTCAAATAAAAGTAATTACTTTTGCATTTCGGTTTGGAAGGACAATTAATTATATGTAAAGATATTATGGCAAATACACAAGTGCTGATTGAGAAAATCGGCGAGGGAAACATCCCTAAATTCAAAGAGCTTTACGGCGAAGATAGTAATACTCTTAAAGAACAAGCTCAACGTTACAAGAAATATCTTGCCGAGTATGTGAGTATCTATGGCGACAGCGATGTTCGCCTGTTTAGCTCGCCAGGCAGGACAGAAGTTGGCGGGAACCACACGGACCATCAGCTTGGCAGGGTGCTTGCAGGGGCGGTGAACCTAGACAATATCGCCGTAGCAGCTGCCAATGGCACTGATATAGTGAAAATAACATCGGTGGGTTTTGCACCCTTCGAGGTAGACCTCAACAACTTGGAAATAACCGAATACAAAGTAACTCCAAGCAATCTGGTAAAAGCAATTGCCAAAGGGATAAAAGATTTAGGGCTAAAAGTTGGGGGCTTCAACGCCGTGATACACGGATGCGTGCCCGAAGGCTCAGGGCTCAGCTCCTCTGCTTCGATAGAGGTTCTTTTGGGAGCTATTTTCAGCACGCTGTTCAACAACGGGAAGCTCGACCCAGTGGACAATGCCAAGATAGGGCAAAAAGCAGAGCATGCTTGTAAAAAATTCTGTGGGCTGATGGATCAAACAGCTTGTGCTGTGGGTGGATTTATAACCATAGATTTTAAGGATGCTAAAAATCCAGTGGTGAAGGCCATCGATTTTGATTTTGCACCCACTGGCTATTCTTTAGTAATAACAAACACTGGCGGTAGCCATGGCGGTCTGGATGCAGAATACAACGCACTACCTGGCGAGATGAAAAGCGTTGCCAAAGAGCTGGGGCACGAGGTTCTTAGGCCATTATCCATGCAAGATGTGGTGAAAAATATTCCTTCCATCCGTGAGAAAGTTGGCGACCGTGCACTTCTACGCTCAATGCATTTCCAAGGCGACAATGCAAGAGTGGTTGAAGAGGTTGAAGCCTTGGAGACAAACAATTTTGAAGGTTTCCTGAGCCTTGTTGTTGAGTCGGGATATAGTTCGTACATGTACAATCAGAATATATATACTTCGCAAAACACCAAGCACCAAAGTGTTGCTCTGGGGCTAGCTCTCAGCGAATTTATCCTCAAGGGCAAGGGCGCGTGGCGTGTTCATGGAGGTGGTTTTGCCGGCACAATTCAGGCCTTTGTGCCAAATAACCTTTTGGAAGAGTATATATCTACGCTCGAGCCTGTGTTTGGAAAAGGCTCTTGCCACAAACTGTTCATTCGCTCTAAGGGGGCAATCTCGGTGGACATTTAGAACGTTTAGAAAATCATAGAATAATAATTATAAAAAAAAGAAATGAGTACAGAAAAGAAAACTTATGTATTGCCCATTATCATGATGATTGCCCTCTTCGGGATGATTTCGTTTGTTACGGGCTTGCAAAATCCTATGGGAATCATTGTAAAAGACCAATTCAATGCCAGCAATTTTATGTCGCAACTAGGAAATGCGGCAAACTTTATAGCCTATGCTTTTATGGGATATCCCGCAGGCTTGCTTTTACAAAAAATCGGCTACAAAAAAACAGCCTTAACTGCCATTGCTGTCGGTTTTGTTGGTGTCGGCATTCAGTTCCTTTCGGGACAAGCTGGAAGTTTCAATATTTATTTACTTGGCGCTTTCGTTGCAGGTTTCTCTATGTGTATGCTTAATGCAGTTGTAAACCCAATGCTCAACACTCTTGCTGGTGGTGGAAACAAAGGAAATCAGCTTATCCAAGTTGGAGGTTCGTTCAATTCATTAATGGCCACGATTGTTCCTGTTCTTGTTGGTTATCTTATCGGCGATGCTGCTCAAGCGTCAATTAAGGATGCAAATCCAGCGTTATTTATAGCAATGGGTATTTTTGCGCTGGCATTCATTATTTTGTTCTTTGTTAATATTCCTGAGCCTCGCCTTAAGAAAGAAGTTGCTACTACCGAGAAGCCAACGCACAGCGCTCTTTCATTCCGTCACTTTGTGTTGGGAGCTATAGCTATCTTTGTATATGTTGGTGTTGAAGTTGGTGTTCCAAACATCACAAACTTGTTTATGACGGAGGCTGCCAATGATGGTGGTCTAGGTATAGACACAACTACAGCAGGTACAGTTGTAGGTACATATTGGCTTCTTATGCTCATCGGTCGCCTTATAGGGGCTGCTATTGGCGCGAAGGTATCAAGCAAAGCGATGCTTTCCTTGACATCTACATTGGGCTTGGCATTTGTATTTCTTGCCATATTCCTACCAATAAAAGATAACCTAGTGAGTATGCCTGTGTTCCGCTCCGACATCTCCTTTGGCATGGCAAGTGTTCCTGTTAACGTACTGCTCTTGATATTGTGTGGTCTTTGCACCTCCATTATGTGGGGAGGCATCTTCAATCTTGCAGTAGAAGGACTTGGGAAATATACAGAAACAGCATCAGGTATTTTTATGGTGATGGTTTGTGGTGGTGGAATCCTACCTCTTATCCAAGGTGCTGTGGCAGACAAATTGGGTTTCTTGTCCAGCTATTGGGTAATAATAATAGGGCTAGCGTACTTGTTATATTATGCGTTAATAGGTTCTAAAAATGTCAACAAAGACATTCCTGTTGATTAAAGAAACAGGTATTAAAGATAATCTTGAGCTCGCATTCTTTTATGGATGCGAGCCTTTTTTCACTAAATAGTGTTTGTCTATAATGTTGGGAGTCTGAACTATAAAGTTAAATATCAAGGCTTGTGAAACTTTGTAAATTGGGAGTTTACTTGTGTAAATGACTAATTCGCAAAGTAAGCATAACGCAGATATTGGACTTTATGTACGGATTCTAAATATCTCCGCAATTATAGCTCATAATTGCTTTATCTACGGAGCCATGCAACAACAACAGGCATTCTGCGGTGCTGTAGTCTATTTTTAACTCATCCACCAACATACGAGTCCCTCTATCTACTAGTTTCTTGTTGGTAAGTTGCATATTAACCATCTTATTGCCCTTCACACGCCCCAGCATTATCATTAGTGAGGTGGTGAACATGTTTAGTATCAACTTCTGTGCCGTTCCTGACTTCATCCTTGTGCTACCTGTTACAAATTCTGGACCCACAAGAGCTTCTATCTTAATGTCTGCATATTCTGCTATTGGGCTATCTGGATTGCAAGCAATCGAAGCTGTCAGCAAGCCTTCCTCTTGCCCCTTCCTCAATCCTCCAATAACATAAGGCGTTGCTCCCGACGCTGCAATGCCTACAATTACATCTTTCTTGTTCACGCCAAAACGCTGCAGATCTTCCCATGCACCGTCTTCGGCATCCTCGGCATTTTCTACTGCTTTGCGCAGTGCTACGTCGCCTCCAGCTATCAGACCTATCACGATATCCTCGGGGACTCCAAAAGTAGGAGGTAGCTCAGAAGCATCGAGCACCCCCAAGCGACCACTTGTGCCGGCTCCAATATAAAACACCCTTCCACCGTCCCTCACTCGCGTCACGCATTGCTCTACGAGCTTCTCAATGCTCGGAATGCAGAACTTCACTGCTTCTGCAACCTTTGCATCTTCACTATTAATGGATATGAGTAATTCTTTTGCTGACATCTTGTCAATGTTATCGTACAATGATGGTGTTTCGGTTATTTTTTTCATTTTCCGTTTTCGTGTGTTTATACTAACAACTTGCATCTATATGATATCCCACCAGTCCTAAGATAGGTTCTTTCTCTATACGACCAATGTAGAGCCCGAGTTTCTTGACTTCGTCTTCCAATATTGATCTGAAATGAAAAGCAATGCTACCAACGAAATTAATGGGGAGTTTTTTTGCATTGTCATATTGCAACACATTACGCTCTAGGAAACTCTTAAATTCGTTTCTCACAATACATTCTATCTGAGGGCAGTTTATATTCTCATTCATAAACTTAGTAAACTGCGCCAAAAACCGATTGGGAAACTCCTTTTTATATACCGATGTCAATATATCGGCATAGCTAAAACCATATTGCTGATAAAATCGCCTTGTAAGACTATCCGACAGCTGATTTTTGAGTAAATCGCCGATAAAACGCCTGCCCAGCACTGCACCGCTACCTTCGTCGCCCAAGATAAATCCAAGCGGAGAAACGTTCTTAACAATATCTCGACCATTATAAAAGCAAGAGTTGGAACCCGTTCCAAGAATGCAAGCTATTCCCTTGTCTGACTGACACACAGAGCGAGCCGCTCCCAATAAATCACTGTTAACAGAAACATCTGCATTATTAAAAACACTTTGTAAAGCTTGTTCCACAACAGTATTCACATCTGCATTATTACAACCTGCACCATAAAAATATATCTGAGCAATACGGTCTACATCAACACCGACAAAGCTCTCGGCAACTGCCTCTTTAATCTGTTCCTCAGTCTGATAGTAAGGATTTATACCTTCAGATAGTATCACTCTCCCTCCGTCCACGCACCATTTGGTCTTTGTTGAACCACTGTCTGCTATCAATATCATAAGTATACTATTAGTTTGTACGACTCCCGACAAAGGTAAGAAAACTACTAACAATGCAGACGTATTTAATGCCTGAATCTACGATTAACTATCAATCTCAAAAAACTTATCGAAATTTCAAAAAACACCATCTTTGCGATGGAAATTATTAAAAAAAACATTATGATTATTAGAATTTTATCTATTATGATGGCTGTCATGTCATGTCATGCACTAATGAAAAACTTGGAAATGATGAGACAAGGGACAAGGACTCCAAGCTTTTTTATGTAGAAAACAATATTTTAATGACACCTCATGTCTAAAGAAGACTGTTGAGTATCTAAAATCAAAAAGTATTGAGGATGTTGTTAACTGGTGTAATTCTATTGGCTTCGTTTCTTATGCAAGCAAACTTATTACACTAGAAGAAGAGTATGGCAATATTGAAAATTTAGCAGACATTTGACTTTATAGACAGGCTCTATATAGTACAGAGTATCAATTTCCTTCAATATAAAATAGTTTCACAGGTGAAACCATATAAATTAATCCAAATTCACACACAGGATGGTGATCAATAAACCAACAAAAGTTTAAAAGCTGTAAGCTATAGGCTATATGCCTAAAGCATATGGCTTATTGCATAATTATAAACACATGAAACACCTATCTTTAATCCCTATACTATTACTAAGCAAGATGTTTGTTAGCGCACAGAGGAATGGGCTGAAATTCGGAACAAACCTCAGTTTCACTACGGGAGAAATGAGAATCATAATTCAATCCTGGCAAACGCAAGTGCTGTATATCTACATCCATCAAGGTCTTACATGCGCGACTCCGTAACGGAAGTTACTGAGGGTGATATATTTTACACTAACTCTTCAATTGCAGATAAGTTTAAATTGCAGAAAATCCGGGAGTACTGAATATCTCAAGCAAGGATATCAGGTAGAATCTCGGAATGCTGGGAGAGAGCAATCTAATAAACTCTCTAAGAAGCTACCTAGGCGTGTTCTTTGGTAAAGAGAGTTCTGCCGAACTGATGGTAAGAGGCAGCTATTCTGACCAAAATCTGATACTGTTGGACGGCTCTCCCGTTTACAACTTGGCACATGGCTTCGGCTTCATATCATCAATCAACAACACATTACTATCTGACATTAAGCTATACAAAGGTGGAATCCCCACTAATTACGGTGGTTACTTATCTTCGACTTTAGATATCTCACAGCGTGAGGGAAACAATCAAAAACTCGCAGGAGAGTTTAATGTAGGTACAATTGCTCTTAGTGGAGTCCTCGAAGCTCCCATCATCAAGGACAAAGCGTCCTTTCCACTCTCCATTAGAAAATCACTCACTGATTTTGTTTCATATTTTATGTCTGACCTTTTCGTGCCAAAATTCTGGGATGGGACATTAAAGTCTTACTATAAGATTAATGACAACAACAGTATTCATCTATCAGTATCCTCTGCGCACGACCAGCTTCATTACAACGAGAAAGATATAACAATAAAGATAAAAGAAGGCTGGGGGCTACAATGTCCTCTCTTCGGTGGAACAAAAGCTGGAATAGCAATATACTGTCAGAGTTTACCTTGTCGTACAGCAATTACTATACGAAGAGTGAGGTTGAATCTAGAAGGGATAATTCAAATATAAATCTTCTGGACGAATCGGAGATGGAGGAATACAACCTAAAAATTAAGAACACTCATAGTATGAGCAACTCATTTAGTTTAATCTACGGAGGAGAAGCCTACAACAGAAAATTTACACTTCCCTACTCTGTCAACGAAATTAAAGACTTCATCATAAGGACCGCAAAACAAAAGATGTCGCAAAGCGGACTATCCGTCTACACAATCGCATCAATTAATAAAGACCGATTCGGCATGGATGTAGGACTGCGATTCAATATGTTTGGAGAAGAAATAAACAATTACATATCCATTGAACCTAGACTATCCGCAAGGTATGATATCTCCAAGAAACTACGAATAAAACTAAGTGGGATGTACAACGAGCAAGCCCTATCAGCCATTGGAAACGGACGGACCACTGGAAACATAAACTTTGAAGCAAAACAATGGATACCCCTCACAAGCATAGGACTGGAGCCAATGTCGAGTGTACAAATTGCTGGTGGTATCCATTGGACACCTATGAGCAAGTTGAGTGTGGACCTAGAAGGATTCTACAAAAGAATAAACAACTACACAGCCAATTACCTCAACAAGATTGCAGGCACCCCACCTTTAGAGGCACTAGAATCTGTCAGACAAGGAAAAACTTACGCCTACAGTCTTCGGGATTTTGGCATAATGCTGACATATACTGTAGCTAAAAACCAAAAACGATTCGAAGAGCTAAACAATAATCAGTGGTTTAATGCCGATTTTGATGTCAGGCTCAATCTATCTCTGGGAATAAACTATACATTCATCAAAAGAACGGATGAGCGATATTGGGTCTCGTCAAATTTCAACATACATAGCGGAACTCCAACAAACTATCCGTATCAGAACATCCCTGAAGCAGAGTTACCCCTCGACAATAACATCTCAAGTCAAAACTCTAACTTATTGATGTATATAAACGGGATTAATTCAGACAAACTCCCAAGTTACCACCGTCTAGACCTTGCAATGCACCACGAGAGAAAAAGAAGACATGGAAGCTCCGTGTTCTCTATTGGAATACTCAATGTGTACAATAGGAAAAATACATACTATTTCTATAAGTCTGAACAAAACTACAAACAACTGATACTATATCCATTAATGCCATTTATCTCTTTCAACAGGAGGTTTTAAGATCAATATTTTTTATTTTCACTACCTTTGTTCCAAGAATGACACTAAAATCAGACATCGAAAACATACATCAAAGACAATTGGAGGTGAGTGAAGGCATAAAGAGGAACTTCGCTCTTATGCAAAATATCCTTTACAAAGAGTATAAATGGGATTCTTTCTCGTATTTGGTGCAGTATAATCCCGAAAGGATACGCTCGTCGGATGCCAAGACCGACAAGGAGAGTATCAGCAAGCGCCCTTGCTTTCTGTGTAAGGACAACAGACCAACAGAGCAACTCGCATACGACTACTTGGGGAGATACGAGTTTCTTGTAAACCCTTACCCTATCTTTCCTTTTCATATGACAATTGTGTCGAGGAAGCACGAACGCCAACTGATAGAGGGACACATAAACCACATGCTATCTATTGCAAAACAGCTCGACGGATATTTTCTGCTATACAACGGCGAAAGGTGCGGAGCTTCTGCTCCCGACCATTTCCATTTTCAACTGGCAGAAGCAAAATATCTACCAATACTTAAGGAGGCACAAAACCTGGGGAACTTTAGTCCTCTATGCTCAGGCTCATCCTACTCCATTGCAATATCGAACTACAAGGCGTATAAACGCAGTGTGATACTGATAAAAGGCAAGAAGATAGCCGACGTCGAAAATTCATTTAGCACTGCATACAAAGCTCTGATGAATTTAAAAAAAGACGACGACAATGAGCCAATGTTTAACCTAGTATCGTCATTGGTGGATGGTCAAATATATTTATTTATCATCCTACGCGCAAAACATAAACCTTCGCATTATTTTCTTTCTGACGATAAAAAAATCATTACCAGCCCAGGCACGGTAGACTTAGCGGGGGTATTCATCGCACCCAGACTTGAAGACTACAAAAGGCTGACAAAGAAAACTCTAATAAATATTATAAAAGAAGTATCTCTGCAGGAAGTGGATTTTGCAAAGGCTGTGAGAGCCATCTGCAAGGAGACTAGGTAGGCAGGCACTAGCTTAATTTGGCAAGCCGAGCCTTCGCCATTTCCAGAGCCACCGACAGCTGTTGGGAGGGAGTAAGATTGGTATTATCTATAACTTCGGCATCGTCGGCCTGTCGCAGGGGACTTTCGTCTCGTGTTTGGTCGATATAATCTCGCTCCTTAATATTAGTCTTTACTTCCTCCATGCTAAGCTCAATGCCCTTGGCAAGCATCTCGTCATATCGACGTTTGGCGCGAACCTGTTCGGAGGCTGTCATAAAAATTTTTAGCTCGGCATCAGGAAATACAGTAGTACCAATATCGCGCCCATCCATTACAACCCCCTTCGCTCTGCCCATTTTTCTTTGCTGAGCAACAAGGAACTCTCGCACCTGCCTGATGGCTGCGATATTGCTGACATGCGAGCTAACCAGAGGCTTACGGATTTCAGCTTCCACGTCTTCGCCGTTCAGCAAGGCACGAGCCTCTCCACTCTTGCTGTCGTATTTAAATGCCACAGAGAGGTCTTTCAAACTAGCACACAAGCCAGCCTCGTCTATATCTCCATTTGTGTTTATCATTCCATTTTGCAAAGCGAAGTAAGTTAACGCCCGGTACATTGCTCCTGTATCAATAAATACATAATTCAGTTCCCTAGCCAAGTCCTTTGCCATTGTGCTTTTCCCACATGAGGAGAAGCCATCTACTGCAATTGTTATTTTCATGTGTTTATAATTATGCTATAAGCCTTAAGCTGTAGGCATATAGCCTACCGCATTAAGATTTCATGTGTTTATAATTATGTTTCTTTTAGTTCATAAATAACGCCCCTTCTTGGGGCTAAAGCCACGTCTCTGTGCCTCAACGAGCATTATCTACAACATAGACATCCACGATAGACTGCCCAAAGATAAGCATCTTTTGCAAAGGTTGAACAATTATGTGTATATTCATAATTCCGCAAGCACTCTAATCCTTATCCTTATTTCGGAGATGTCTCCAAAGGCTTCCGCAATAAGTTTTATTGGTTGTTGAATCCACATATGGGCGTTTCGGCGCGCATTTTGGATATGTATAAAGAATTTATTCTATATTTGCAACCTAATTTAATTTAAAAATAGAAGTATGAAAAAGAATTTAGCAGAGCTATTTGGGACTTTCTGGCTAGTGCTGGGAGGTTGTGGTACAGCAATATTTGCTGGTTCACATGTTGGTTTTCTAGGTATTGCCTTAGCATTTGGATTAACGGTCTTGACAATGGCATTCGCCGTTGGGCATATCTCTGGAGGGCACTTCAATCCGGCCGTTACTTTTGGTTTGTGGGCGGCAGGAAAATTCGATACTAAGAGCATAGCTCCTTATGTTATTTCGCAGGTTATTGGTGGTCTTTTGGGGGCAACAGTTATTTATTTTATTGCGTCGGGCCTTGATGGTTTTACAATAGACAGCGACCAAGCAGGTGCATTTGCTTCAAACGGATATGGAAGTTTCTCGCCAACAGGCTACTGTATGGGAAGTGTGTTTTTGGCAGAGTTTATATTGACCTTCTTCTTCCTTCTTGTTATTTTAGGATCTACATCAAAGAAAGCGCCTGCTGGATTTGCTCCAATAGCGATAGGTCTAGCTCTGACTTTGATTCACCTCATTGCAATTCCTATTTCTAACACATCTGTGAACCCAGCTAGGAGTCTTTCTCAGGCTATTTTTGTAGGGGGAACACCATTGACGCAGGTATGGTTATTCTGGCTTGCTCCCATTGCAGGAGCGATTGTCGCTGGACTATGCCACAAGTGCTTTTGGGGTTCGGAAGATAAAAAGTAAGAAGATAGACAGTCTCTACAATCGAGTAGGAGGAATGGGATTAATTCCCATTCCGTCCTCTCACACCACCACGCATGCCGTTCGGCACGTGGCGGTTCCTTAATTTCGATACAACTTAGCATAGTAGGCACTTAGACTAGGATAACCTGCTAACCGTAGATTTTCGTTTGTGATGGCTTGTGTGAGTATGGGGCTTTTGGAGGTGCGCCAATAGCTCTTGCGAGTATTTGCCCATTCCCAAGATTTCCCTCGCCCAATTCCGCATTTCA